>CACYBZ010000178.1 GCA_902772795.1 uncultured Ruminococcus sp.
AAAAGAATCAATAAAGCCCATTTCAAGATCAAGGCCCAAAAATTCATTAATATGGCGGTTAGTAGAAAATTTTTCCGCACGAAATACCGGTCCAACTGTAAATGCTTTTTGGAACACCCCTACCATTATCTGCTTATACATCTGCGGGGACTGGTTCAAATATGCTTTTTTGCCAAAATAGTCGATTTCAAACATATCTGCACCGCCCTCTGCACCGGCACCGACAATTTTAGGAGGAACAAACTCCGTAAAGCCTTCTCTGCGAAGGAACTCTCGAAATGCATACATAACACCGTCACATATATGCATAATTGCACGAATCTTCGGATTGCGTAAGGCAATAATACGATTATCAAGCAATGTGTTCAAGTTCAAGTTAGCTATCTTACGGTCATTGCTGATTTCAATCGGGAGTTGTGCTACTTTGCCAGAAATTCGCTTCATTTTGTTAATCTGTACATCAAACCCCAATTTGCTACGTTCTTCTGCTACTATTGTTCCTTCAATAATGACACATTCTTCACAGCAAAAGTCCTTGAATTCTTCAGCGGTAAGCGTACTTTTGCCATCTTCCCAAACACACTGGAATACCATGCGACTGCTGCGTACATTGATAAATGCAAAGCCACTCATTTCTTTGATGCGATGAATTGTACCTTTAAGAATTACCTTGTCACCGTTTTTTATCGTACCATCTCTGAACCCCGCAACAACATACTCTATTGCAGCAGTATCCGAACGCTTCTCATGATTTAAAAAATCCATAAAATAAACCCTCCATATAATATTGTTACTATAAATGAGCAAATCTGACAACTTGCACAAATATTTTGGTCAAAATCGAAATTCAACCCCTGCATCCATCCCTTGAATCAACGAGATTCAAGGGATTGTTTGTGCATTATAACGAAACTTTTGAAATTTGCTCATTTATAGATTGTTAGATTATTTAGAAACAGAGAATGCAAAAAGAAAAATCCTGATTTCCATTTCCTATTTCAGTTTCTCATTTAACACTTCATTGACAGTTAAAGGATTAGCTTTACCTTTCAGTAACTTCATAGACTGCCCGACAAAATATGCTTTCAGCTTTGTCTGACCTGCTTTATATTGCTCAACTATCTGCGGATTTGCATCAAGAATTGACTGTACTGCTTCCTCAATCTGAGCACGATCATCGATCTGTTCAAGACCATGTTCTTTGATATATTCATTGACATCGAATGTTTCACCACCAAAGAACATCGCTTCAAACACTTGCCTGCCAACCTTGCGGTTGATATATCCTGCCTTGACGATCTTTACAAATTCAGCGAATTTATCAGACGAGAGTGTAATATCTTCCGGACGAATATTTTTTGCATTCATGAAATACAATACTTCGGAGATCATCCAGTAGCGTGTTTCCGCAGCATCGCCGCTGTTTGCTACCGTTTCCTCAAAAAGTTTTGCAAGATACTTAGAGGCAGCAATGATTTCTGCATCTTTCTGTGCAAGGCCAAATTCACTTACAAATCGTTTTACCTTTTCATCGGCAAATTCCGGACATATACCTATATAATGCTGAATCTCCTCATCCGTAATGGAGATGGGCGGAATATCGGGTTCCGGAAAATAACGGTAATCCTGTGCGTTTTCTTTTGAACGCATAGCAAAAGTCTTCTCTTTGTTCTCATCCCATCGACGAGTTTCCTGTACAACCGATTCTCCTGCTTCTAAAAGTGCAATTTGTCGTTTGGATTCAAAAGCGATCGCACGTTCGATAGACTTGAATGAGTTTATATTTTTCATTTCGGTACGGATACCAAATTTCGTGCTTCCTTTCGGTCTGACAGAAAGGTTTACGTCTGCACGCATAGAGCCTTCTTCCATGCGGCAATCTGAAATTCCAAGATATTCAAACTGTGACTTCAATTTTGAAAGGTAAGCAATCACTTCCTCTGTTTCCCGAAAATCCGGTTCCGAAACAATTTCAATCAAAGGCACACCACAACGGTTGTAGTCAGGATAAGTCGTATCTCCAAACATGGAGTGAACAAGCTTTCCGGCATCTTCTTCCATGTGAATCTCATGAATGCGAATAGTAACCTCTCTGCCGGAATCCGTTTTTAAGTCAACATAACCATTTTGAGCAAACGGAAGATAAAGCTGTGAAATCTGATAGGCTTTCGGCAAGTCGGGATAAAAATAATTTTTTCGGTCAAATTTATTATATTTCGTTATTTCACAATTAAGAGCCAATCCGGCACGAACAGCATATTCAAGAACCTGACGGTTCAAAATCGGGAGCGTTCCCGGCATACCTGTACAGATAGGGCAGCAACGTGTATTTGGGGTACCGCCAAATTCGGTTGAGCATTTGCAAAATATCTTGGATTTGGTAGCAAGTTCAACATGAACCTCCAGTCCCATAACAATTTCCCATTCCATTTACTGCACCTCCTTGAATTGTTTGTGGAATTCAGTTATCTGCTGATACGCATATGCTGCATTCAACAC
Organism: uncultured Ruminococcus sp.; assembly: GCA_902772795.1. Classification (GTDB taxonomy): domain Bacteria; phylum Bacillota; class Clostridia; order Oscillospirales; family Acutalibacteraceae; genus CAG-964. The sequence continues at coordinate 2,500 of CACYBZ010000178.1, forward strand.
TTTTGTATCCCCAAGTGCCGGACCTATTAACTGTACACCGATTGGCATATTATGGCGGTCAAATCCGCACGGTACTGAAATACCCGGCAATCCTGCAATATTCACTGAAACTGTGAAAATATCGGAAAGATACATTGCCAACGGATCAGCAAGCGATTTGCCGATCTCCGGAGCAGTTGTGGGTGCCACCGGACAGAGAATTAAATCATATTTCGAGAAAATCTCATCAAAATGTTTTTTTATGACGGATTTTACTTTCAATGCTTTGCGGTAATAGGCATCGTAATAACCTGAAGACAGTACAAATGTGCCGAGCAAAATACGTTTTTTGACTTCCTTGCCGAATCCTTCACTTCTGGTTGCGTTGTACATATCGACCAGTCCGCTGTAATTCTGTGAACGGAAACCGTATTTTACGCCATCGAAACGGGAAAGGTTGGAGGAGGCTTCTGCTGTCGCAATAATATAATAAGCAGGAATCACATAATCGAGGAATGGCATAGAAATATTCTCAACTTCTGCTCCCAATCCAGCAAGTTTTTGTGCCACAGCTTTTGTTTTTTCAGCGACATCCGCATCAAGACTGGGGTTTTCATAGCATTCCTTCGGCAGACCTATCTTCAATCCTTTAACATCACCCGTAAGAGAATCAAGATATTTCGGATAATCTATATCCAATGATGTACCGTCCATTTCATCCTTACCACTGATAATATCCATGACCGCAGCACAGTCTTTTGCATCTCGTCCGATAGGACCGATCTGATCAAGGGAAGAGGCATAAGCAATCAGACCAAAACGAGATACAGTACCATAAGTTGGTTTAAATCCAGTCACACCGCAGTACGATGCTGGCTGACGAATAGATCCGCCAGTATCTGAACCGAGAGAAATCGGCACCATTTTTCCGGCAACAGCCGCAGCTGCACCGCCGGATGATCCTCCCGGAACGCAGTTCAGATTCCAGGGATTATGGGTTGTACCATAATAAGAAGTTTCCGAAGTGGAGCCCATCGCAAACTCATCCATATTTAGTTTGCCTATCGTAATTGCACCTGCCTCATTCAGTTTCTTCATTACAAATGAATCATATACCGGTGCAAATTCACCCAAAATATGAGAAGCAGCGGTTGTTTTGATACCCTTCGTACAAATATTGTCTTTGATACCGAACGGCACACCCGCCAACGGAGAGAGCAGTTCGCCGGTTTCAATACGTTTCTGTACATTTTCTGCCTGAGTCATTGCTTGCTCACGGCAGATAGTAATATAAGCATTTGTTTTTGGATTGGCTGTTCCGGACGCATCAAGTGCCTGCCTTACAGCTTCGGGGGCAGACAATCTGCCTGCCTTAATTGCCACACCAATCTCCAATGCAGTCATATCAAATATATTCACTATACATTCCCCCTTACTCGACCGTTTTCGGCACAACAAATGCCTCTTCGGTATGTTCCGGTGCATTTCTCAAAATTTCCTCACGATCATACGAAGAAGCCGTTACATCATCACGCATGACATTGGTAATACTGAAAATATGCGAAAGCGGCTCAATTTCATCGGTGTTGAGCTGATTCAAAACATCCATGTAATCAACGATTTCACTCATTTGTTTCTGCATTTCTTCTGTTTCGCTGTCATCAAGCTTGATACGGCTCAATTGTGCAACGTACGAAACGAGATCTTTTGTAATATGCATACAAATATCCCCCCAAAAATTTTAATGTAATAAATAAAAAATGCCCATTTCATCCATGAAAAGGGACGAAATAAGCTCCGCGATACCACCCTAATTGATTCCGTATCATACAGAATCCACTCTTTCAGAAGATATCGTTCTTCAAAACGGGCAGGTCTAATAGGTAAAAGAACCGTTCTTCTGCCAGCTCATGGATGTTCCATCTACAAAACCCATTAGTGCTCTCTCAGCTTTAAGCAATTCTCTGTAAATGAGTGTGACTTGCAGACATTTCCAATCATCGCTATTTCATTGTACCATAAACGCTTAACTTTGTCAAGTTGTTTTCTGAACATGTCCAAGGTTTTTGGTAAGCGTCAAAAGTGAAGCGTATTGAAAAACACGGAGTCAGGATATAATAATCTGACTCCGTGTTTGAATTCACAAGGAATTGAATATAGTAGAATTAT
>CACYBZ010000179.1 GCA_902772795.1 uncultured Ruminococcus sp.
ACCCTTCACTGCGTTCAGGGTGACAAACAGCGTATTTTTATTGTGCATAATCACGAAAAATAGGAAATTTACCCATTTATAGTTTATCATATTTCCTTAGGAAATTTCAATATTTTACCGACTTTTCTCTTTTTTAAACAAATAAAATTCCCCTTGTTGTTGAACTTATCCAAACATCTTATCCATTATTCCGCAAAATAAAAAACAACCCGACAGTTTATTCTGTTATTTTGTTTTATTGTTCGCCAAGCCTTTGCATGACAGACGGTTTTATCGGCTTGACTTTTTCAGGCTTGACTTTCTTGGTTCGGTAAGGTCTGGCAAACTTCCAGGCTTTGGCAAGTTCGTCGCTGAGAAATTCTTCAATTTTTTCTTCCTGTTCGGGCTTTATCCCGTTGAGTACGACAATCGTAATAATGGAACGTGTGTTCAAATCTCCTGCCGAATATTGGGAATTGAGTATAGTGGCAAATTTCTGAATCTTTTGTTTGTCACCCGTCTGCATAAGCTGAGTCACTTTGGGCATGATATGTTCTTCGGTAAAGGTTACCCCTCGGAAAGGGTCATAACCGTCTTCTTCTTCCCAGATTTCCTCTTTCAGCTCAGGAAAAACATTGACAAGCCTCTTACAGAAAAATTTTGGGTCAGCATTGCCGTCATCATTGTTTTTGCTTTTCTTCTTTCCCTTGTTGACAAGCTTCGGTTTTCCGCCTGACAGAAAGTCGGTAAAATCGTTGGCAATACTGTTGATTTCTTTGCTGCCGTCCTTTTCAGGGTCAAAAATCCATGTGCTGACGCTCTTCCACTGATTGTCGGGTTGTCCGTCTTCCATACCGCATACTTTCAGGGCTGTCAGCTGCTTCGTGGCATTGTAGACCACCATGTACGCATTGCTTTCTCCTGTGAACAATGACACATAATCCTTATCTGTATCTACATTCTGTTTCTGATAGCCTTTCGGTTCAAGAACTTCGGCTACTCTCTGGGTGATGGTATCCATAAAACTGTAATTCATTGCTGCATTCCTCATTTTCTGATTTTTTGTTTCTTTTATACGGATATTATACCGTCATTTTTTGCATTTGTCACTATATTTTTTCAAATTATCCGTTGCACCAATCCATTCTATGTGTTAAAATTAGGTTTCGGAATAATTATGCTTACCATTGGTAAACTTCTATTTTTTAATGAAAGGCTGATTGTGTATGTCCGAAAATTCGGCAATAGGCGTTTTTGATTCGGGACTCGGTGGACTCACCGCTGTCAAGGAACTGACACAATTTCTTCCTCATGAAAACATTGTGTATTTCGGTGATACAGGCAGAGTGCCTTACGGTAACAGAAGCAGGGAAACCATTACCCGCTATGCTTTGCAGGACGTGAGATTTCTGAAATCCAAAGACATTAAAATACTGATAGCGGCTTGCGGTACAGTAAGTTCGGTAGCGGGTGACTTGGGTAAAGAATTTCATATTCCCTATACGGGTGTACTGAAACCTACAGCTATTTCCGCTTCACAGACAACCAGAAACGGCAGAATCGGTGTAATCGGTACAACCGCTACGGTAAACAGTTCTTCCTACAAAAAGGCAATTCAGAATATCAATCCCTCTCTGCAGGTCTTTCAGCAGGACTGTCCGCTTTTCGTTCCTTTGGTGGAAAACGGTTTCATTGACAGAAATGACATCGTTGTCAGAACGGTGGTAGAAAGATATCTTGCCCCGCTGATAGAAAATCAGGTGGATACCCTCATTCTCGGCTGCACACATTATCCCATTCTGAAAGATGTCATTGCCGATGTCATGGGGGAAAACGTGACGTTAATCGACTCCGGCAGAGAAACTGCCAGATATGCCCTGCACCTCATTGAAAAATATAACCTTGCCAATCCACAGAAAGAAAACGGCTCCTGTGAATACTATGTCAGCGATAATCTGGATAATTTCAGTAAAATTGCAGGCATTTTTCTGGGAAAATCCGTCAATCAGGACGTTCATCAGATTAAAATCGAGCATTATTAAGGAGGAGGATTTTATGAAGACTGCCATTCAAAGTGAAAATTTTCTTATTGATATTCTCGGCACGCAGACACCCGAAAACTGTGAAAAAGATACCATCAGCTTCACCACAGTCGGCGGATATATGTCCACAAAAACGGGCAACAGACTGATACGCTACAAGGAATATGATCCTGAAAATCCGTCTTTAAACATGACTACCTTAATAAAAGTGGAGGACAAACAGATTTCCATTATCCGGAACGGTGACTATAAAGGTCAGCTGATTCTGGAACTGGATAAAAGACATCAGTGTTATTATCCTACTCCCCTCGGGTCGGTGGTTGTGGGTATATACACAAAGAAAATGGACGTGGATATGAACAGCTCAGGCGGAAAAATTTCGGTGGAATATACCCTTGATTTTGATTCCAGCGTCATCAGCGAAAATACTTTTGATATCAATGTACGGAAAAACTGACGACAGCTGTCATTTACGAAAAGAAAGGATTTTGTTTATGTCTAATATTTTTCAGAATACGGTTGATAATCTCAAAACGGAGATTGTCAATGCTATCCATAAAGCGATAACCAACGGTCAGCTGACAAATGCGGAAATTCCTGAATTTGTTATCGAAGTACCCGCTGACAAGAAAAACGGCGATCTGGCTACCAATGTTGCCATGGCTTGTGCAAGAGTATTCCGCACTGCTCCGAGAAATGTCGCCAATGCGATTACAGAACATCTTTCTCTGGAAAATACGCTTATTGCCAGAGTGGAAGTCGCAGGCCCGGGGTTTATTAACTTCTTTCTTGACAACCGCTACTATGCACAGGTTATCAAGACTGTTCTTTCTGAAAAGGAAAATTACGGAAAATCGGATTTCGGGCAGGGAAAAAGAATCCTTCTGGAATTTGTTTCCGCCAATCCCACAGGCCCTATGCACATCGGCAATGCCCGTGGCGGTGCTCTGGGTGACTGCCTGGCAAGCGTTCTGCAAAGTGCAGGCTATGACGTACAAAGAGAATTTTATGTCAATGATGCAGGCAATCAGATTGAAAAATTCAAGACTTCTCTGGAAGTGCGTTACCTCCAGTTATATGACAGTTCCGTTGTCATGCCTGAAGACGCTTATCAGGGAATGGATATTATCGAACACGCTAAAAATTTCAATGAGATTTATGGTGACAAGTATGTCAATGTATCGTCTGAAGAACGCAGAAAGGCTCTTTGTGACTTTGCTCTGCCGATTAACATTGAAAATCTGAAAAAGGATTTGTTGAAATACAGAATTGAATATGACAACTGGTTTCTGGAAAGTTCTTTACATAACGGTGGTGCGGTAACGGAAATTATTGAAAAACTGAAACAGTCGGGTTACACCTATGAACTTGACGGTGCATTATGGTTCAGAACAACGGCTTTCGGTGACGACAAAGACCGTGTGCTGATGCGTGCCAACGGTGTTCCTACTTATCTTGTTCCCGATATTGCTTATCATTACAATAAACTGGTTACCCGTAATTATGATACAGCTATTGACATTCTGGGTGCTGACCATCACGGTTATATTCCCAGAATAAAGGCTTCCATGCAGGCTTTGGGTGTCAATCCTGACAGACTGGATATTATTATCATGCAGATGGTAAGACTGATTAAAGACGGTGAAGTTTACAAAGTTTCCAAGCGTTCAGGAAAAGCAGTTACCCTCAGTACACTTATAGAAGAAGTTTCGGTAGATTCTGCAAGGTTTATTTTCAATATGCGTGAGGCAAATACGCAGATGGATTTTGATATTGATCTGGCAATCACACAGGATTCGCAGAACCCTGTATATTACGTACAGTATGCTCACGCAAGAATCTGCAGTATTCTCAAAGCCATGAAGAATGACGGTATTACGGTGCGTGAATGTACAGATGATGAACTGGCTTTACTGAATACCGCCGAAGAAAAAGAACTGATTTCGTATATTGCGGATTATACCAACGAGGTAATCGCTTCCGCCAGAGAGTACGACCCGACAAAAATCACGAAATATGTGTTACATCTGGCATCATTGTTCCATAAGTTTTATAATGCATGTCGTGTAAAGGGCGACGATGAAAGTCTTATGCAGGCAAGGCTGAATCTGTGTGTAGCGACAAGAACGGTTATACGAAATGTACTGACCATGCTGAAAATCAATGCTCCTGAAAGTATGTGACCGCAGGGGCGTTGCCCCCGCACCCCCATCAGGGGCTTTGCCCCTGAACCCCACCGACTTTTGAAAAAGTCGGACAAAACTTTTCGTGAAAATTTGCAGAGCAAATTTTGAAAAGAATTTAAAATGGTTTTATAATACAGAGGTAGCATTCTTATGAGGAAAAACGACAGAAAATTTGATACAAAAGTACAGTATGTGAAGTATAAGGTACTACGTGAAGTTGCCAGACAGGCATGGAATAATACTTTACTGGAAAATTTACTGGATATTCCCAAAATCATCATTCCGGGAAAAGTGCCTACCATGCGTTGCTGTGTCTACAAGGAACGGGCAATTCTTGCGGAAAGGGTAAAAATTGCCATGGGGGGAGATAAAAGCAATACCAATATTATACAAGTAATTGACATAGCCTGTGACGAATGTCCTGCTGCGGGCTATGAAGTGACGGATTCCTGCCGTGGCTGTCTTGCCCACCGTTGCGAAAGCGTCTGTCCGAAAGGGGCAATATCATTCGACCACAATCACGTTGCCCATATCGATAAAAATAAATGTATTGAGTGCGGACAATGTTCTAAAGTCTGTCCCTATTCGGCAATTGTCAACCGTCGCCGTCCCTGTCAGAATGCGTGCAAAATAAAGGCGATTTCTATCAACGAAGAAAATTTTGCCTGTATTGATGACAGTAAATGTATTTCCTGCGGTGCGTGTGTCTACCAGTGCCCTTTCGGGGCGATTATGGATAAATCGTATATTCTTGATGTGATTGACTTGCTGAAATCCGCTCAACAGGACAAGTCGTTAAAAATTTATGCGGTGATAGCTCCCTCTTTCGCCAGTCAGTTTACCTATGCTCAATTAGGACAGGTTATCAGCGGAATCAAACAGCTGGGATTTCATAAGGTAGTGGAGGCAGCACTTGGGGCGGATATGGTCGCCTATGCCGAAGCCAAGGAACTTGCCCAAAAAGGATTTCTGACCAGTTCCTGCTGTCCTGCTTTTGTCAGCTATATTAAGAAGTCGTTTCCTGAACTTGTCGGCTATATTTCAGGGAATTTTTCTCCTATGGTAGCGGTTTCCAAGTACATCAAGGAAAATGTGGAAAACGCAAAAGTAGTTTTCATCGGCCCATGCACCGCCAAGAAAATGGAAATTCAGCAGGAAAGCGTCCGACCGTATGTAGACGCTGTAATTACCTTTGAGGAATTACAGGCATTATTGGATAGTCGTGATATTGACATTACCACACTGGCAGAAGAATCACTTGACGATGCGTCCTACTTTGGCAGAATATTTGCCAGGTGTGGCGGTCTGGCTGATGCTGTGGAAGAAAGTCTGAAAGAACAAGGTATCAAGGATTTTCCGCTAGAAGCCTGTTCCTGCGACGGTATCGAACAGTGCAAAATCGCACTGACGAAAAAGAAAATCGGCAGACAGACGGCAAATTTCATTGAAGGTATGGCTTGCGAAGGCGGTTGTATCGGCGGTGCAGGTTGTCTGACACACGGCGAAAAAAACAAGTCGCAGGTAGACAAACACAGTAAACTGGCTCTCGAAAAAACAATTTCGGACGCTATCCGTCAAACCAATATCGGATAAACCACAAGAAACAAGATTCTTCAACAAAAGACTGTCAGAATATATCATGGCAGTCTTTTTCACAGCGAAAAATACCGTTATGTAAAATTTTAGTGAATTCCGTCTTTTGTCCATTGTATCACATAAAAAAATATGCTATAATCCGAGATGTCTGAAATTGTAGAAACAGAGGGATTGAACAATGAATTTTTTAGGTAAAAACAACAAAATATTCTATAGCATATTGTTATTAATTACTATGATGGTAACTGTAGTGTCATTCTGCGGTTGCGAAAAACGAACAGAAATCAGTGTCAGTTCTGCCAAACTGTTTGAAGTGCAGTTAAGCGGTTGTGACGGTTACGGAAAAGCGGAATTTGTTCTGAACAAGATAAACGTCAGTGCTGAACTGACCAAACACAAGGAAAACAAGCACTATGCGGATATTGAACAACTGCTCAACAATATGACATTCCGCCTTGCCGATGAATCACAGCAGGGAAAATTATCCAACGGTCAGGAATTTACGGTAATTGCGGATTACGATGAAACACTGGCGGCTAATATCAATGTTGATATCAAAAATACAGAATTGGTATGTACTGCCAGAAATCTCACCGAAGGACAACCCCTTGACGCTTTTCAGAATTTCAAGGTAAGCTTCTCGGGCGAAAACGGCAGCGGTAAAATCACTATTGACAATACCAAATGTTCCAAAAACACAAAGGCTTGGATTACCTTTGTTCCCGATAAGACAGAAAAACTCCGCAATGGTGATGTTGTCACCATAAAGGCACAGCCTAAACTTTCTCTGGAAGAAGAAGGCTTTTACCTGAAAGAAGAACAAAAAACATTTACGGTAAAAAATCTGTTGGGACCCCGTAATTCTCTGGACGGTATTGATACGGAAGGTCTGCGGGAAGAAATGCACAAGGAAATGAAAAACAAAATTCTGAACAGTTACTATATTACTGATTATGAGTATAGTTTTTCCAGCGGTAAAAAAAGAAGTCTGAATTCGGAGTATTTTGACTATGAATCAAGATATGATTTGGACAGTTATCAGTATATTTACAATACCGATGATTTGAATGAAAACAGTCTGATAGCGTATTACAAAGTCACCACGACATTCACCTGTAAGGCCGGGCAGGCAGGATTACCGTCAGGATTTACTCCTATGAGCGCAGGAGAAACGGATACGGGAACAACTTATGTCGCCATTCGGACAAATCCGCTTCGCATAGGCAAAAACAACCAGCTTGATGAAAATAATTACATCTACTTTGACAGTGCCAATGGTAAAACCATTCGTGATATTCAGAAAAACCTTGGTATCGGCAAATACAGTTCGGAATACTTTGACAAGGAATTCTATCTTACACAAAAATCCGAACCTGAAACGGAACCCGCTACCACACCGACAGAAAAAATGACAGATACAGAATAATGTGCTGTCTGAAACAGTACATTATCCACTGTAAATGAGCGTTATCCGCAAAAAAATGGAGGAATTTTCTTGAACAAGAAAAAAATACTGCTTATTATCCTGCCACTGGTAACAGTAAGTATTGTCGGAGCTGTTCTGGCAAAAATCTTCCTGTTCCCCTCGCTTCCTGTTAATGACAGTAAACAAAAAGGTACAGAAATTTCTGTGCATGATGATAACAGCACTTCTGACAATGCAGTAATACCTACGGCAACTATCGGAAATAAGAAAAGTAAAACAACAGCCACAGAAAAAGATTCAGAAAACAACACACAGAACACCACCAACGGAACAACAAACAGGAGAACATCACTTTTTACCAACCCTGCATCATCGCCGAGTACGTCAGTAACAGCGACAGAAAGTTCACCTGTGGCAACCGTTCCCACTACGCCCCAATCATCGGAAACATCTGCACAACCTGCCACAACAGCACCCGTAACTTTCCCTGATGAAGAACCACAGCCTGCCACAGACGCAACACCCGTTCATGCAGAAAGTCTGCGTGCTTTTCTGGACAGTTCGGATTATTCCTGGCAGTCACTGAATAACCGCAACTGTCAGCAACTGATTACGGTAAATTCCTATGGTACAAATACCGCAGATATTTCCATGTACGAAAAAGATGAAAACGGTATCTGGCAAAGCTGTAATCTGGATACAGACGGATTTGTCGGATATTACGGTGTCAGCCGAAACTCTTCTGAGGGCAGTTATGAAACACCTTACGGCATTTATCCTGTCGGAGAAGCATTCTACATTGACGATGAACCGATAACAAATCTGGATAAATTTCAGATAAATGACGATATTTACTGGGTAGATGACCCTGAATCCATATACTACAATACCAAAGTAGAAAAAAAATATGTGGAAAAAGACTGGAACAGTGCCGAACATATGATTGAATATTATTCCGCTTACCGCTATGGTTTCGTTATTAAATTCAATACGGATTGTGTGAAAGGAAAAGGTTCGGCAATATTCTTTCATTGCAGTGAAACACCTACAGCAGGTTGTGTGGGGGTTTCAACAGAAATGATGAAAGCGTATCTTGGCGTACTGGACAAAAACAAGAATCCTTATATTATCATGATATGACGTATCCGCTTTTATAAAATAAAAAACCGACAACAGACAAAATCACAGTGTTTTGTATCTGTTGTCGGTTTTTATCATTCTGTCGGCGGTATTTCAGTGTAGCTGCTGTCTGCCAAAACAGAGGATTGCTCTACAGAATCATTGTTTTCTGCCACTGACAGTGGTTCAACTACGCTGTTGCTTTCTGCCACTGAAGATGGTTCAACTACACTATTGTTTTCTGCCACTGACGGTGGTTCAACTACGCTGTTG
>CACYBZ010000180.1 GCA_902772795.1 uncultured Ruminococcus sp.
AGCTGCTTGCTCAACAACAACAGCGGGTTCAATTGAACCACCGACATCGTATCCACAGAAAAATTTAAATGTTACATCTACATATCCTGAATCGGAAGATATAGTTGATAAAGTAAATCTGTTGCTTGTCGGATTTTCTGTATACGTTGTACCGGTTAAATTACCGAGACTCAAAGTAGTATTATTATTAAAAGTGAAATCCCTATAAAACCATGTAGTACCCCAGTTAGTTCCCCAAATATTCATTCTGAAAAAGTAGTTATAACCAGCTTTCAACGTTAATGTTTTCGAATACATGTTACTATCACTTGATATCAGATCATAATACTGAAAATTGCTAGAATAATCACCATCAGATGCAATAGAAGCATAGATACGCGCATTCGTAACACCGCTCCAACCTGCTCCCACAGAATCACTGTCCGCATTTGCGCCTACAGATTCATTAGGGTCGGAATACGCCGCTGTGGTGGTGATAACACCAACTGTCACGGTCGACACAACCATCAGAAGAACAAGCAGGACGGAAAGCGTGCGCTTTGACATGCTTTTTAGCTTTGTTATCATATGTTTTACCTCTCTTTCTTTTATATATAATTGTTTTATATACTTATTTATATAAACAAACGCATGAGCGTCTGATAATCTTTTACGAGAATTCTTATGCAGGAATCTCGATCGGCAAGCTGACCTGCTTGCCGCGTTTTTCTTTTTTGATTTCCGTATGACTTACGCCGTAGTATTTATGACACGCCTCGGTGAAGTGATTGTAATGGCAAAAACCGTTTTTCAAAGCCGACTCGCCAGCAGGACTATCATGGGTGAGGTAGTCCTCCAACACATGACGTGTGTGCACCTCTATCTATCGAATGAATTTCGACGGGTTTTATCGCCAGTACGTTTCCTGAGCTCAGTTCAAGCGCCTTACTGCCTGCAATAACCGACAAAAGCCGCTGTCGACGTAAATCAACTGGACGTCCTCGTGCCAATGAGGTTTTCCTCTGCACTTGTCCATAGGACCGTCTCTTAACCTGATTCTTGCAGGAAGATTATTGTAATATTCAATTGTTTGATGAATAACCATTTTTTCACCTCCTGCTCAACGTTTCAAGCTTAAGCATTTAAAACCGGGTGATATTGTAAGCGTATTTACACTTTGCGACAAAAATGCTGCTCGATATACTCTATAGCCAATTTCATATGGCGCGATGTATTTCGTTGTTTTGGGGAACGTTTCTGTTTTCGTGCTTACACTGAACAAACAAAATATGAAAAAGCTCCGTGATTAATGCATACTGCCGCAAATTCATAAGAGATATCGAGAATCAGGTACTTCGTGCTTTCCGACGACAGGCTGTGATTCTCTGCAGAGTTAATCAAAAGTAAACAATCCGAGTCAAGTGAATGGATAGTATTGTTGATACTGATAAACAAATTGCTGTCAAGCACATAAACTAACTCAATTTCCTTGTGCCAGCGGTTCGCGATGTTAATCTTTCCTTGCATTATCTAGATTTTGGCGGGGATGGTATCGTTGTAACTAATTAACTCAAATTCACTGTTCACAACCTCTCTACCCTATGCCATTTGAAAAACGCATTTTATCGCAAAGTATACCCTTATCGATAATTATTGTACCATGGTTTCAGTAAAAATACAATGCTTTTTATAGAATTTTTCATTGATATTTTAGAATAATATGCATTTGACAGAGATGATTATTCCAACAAAGAATAATCATTATTGCTTTAACCGGATTTTTGTTATAAATTATAATATTTATTGCCGTCGGAGAATGAAAATTCCGCAGTCACGGTCACATTCTCAGAGGGCATTTCAAAGGAATACACGCCCTCAACCGGTTCAAGCGGTTCGCCGTTGACGGTGACGCTCTTGATCGCATAGCCCTCGTCGGGAATGACGGACAGGATAACGGTGTCGCCCTCAATCGCCTTTGTCGGCGCTTTAACCGTTCCGTTCTCGCAGTCGCTGACGGTAATATCAAATACATATGGGGGGGTGAGCGTCTTACTG
>CACYBZ010000181.1 GCA_902772795.1 uncultured Ruminococcus sp.
AGGTTAAGAAAGCGTCATGAAATCAAGAAAGAAAATCATTATTACCTCTGTGGTTTGTATAGGTATGGCGTTGCTTGCCTATTTTGCGTGGCTTTTCCCGTTTTACGAATTTTCCACCAATGACTATGAAACAAGTATAGATAAACTGCTGTCGGTGGAATATTTAAAAACCCTCGTTCCCTTGTTCATTATCATTGGACTGGCAAGTGTGGGTATCGTGCTTGTGGTGTTTATCCGAAAAATGCTGGCTAAAACCGACAGTCGTTATACCCGATTTGCCGATGTCCGAACAAGTCGCTCAAAGGGAACAGTAACCCGACCGAAACCGTCTGTATTCATGATAGTCCGATGGATTGTTATGATGACCTTCTTTGTCATGATGATATGGGGCGGTCTGATTTTCGGATTGAAAATGGCAAGTGTCAGTATTCCCGTACTTTCTTGTCCGTGGAACACCGAACAGATGACAGAATCCAGTTGTTACTACCTGTCACACCTTAACGAATTGTTTGAATTACCGCTGAAAAATATTCTGTTGTTCTTTGGCAGTACAATAGGATTTACGCTTTTACTGGGGCGGGCAATATGTGGCTTTCTCTGTCCGATGGGACTGATTCAGGATATTATGGATAAAATCCGTCAGAAGACGAAAACCGAAGGTATAAAGATGAACGAAAAAATGTATCATGCACTTACTCCCGTAAAATGGTTTCTTGTGCTGATTTTCGTGGGACTGTGTTTTGCAGGAGGAAATTTCTGTAATTTCTGTCCTGCGGTGGCGGTATCGCCGATACTGGCAGGAATGAGTACCAGTCTTTATGTCAGTGGTTTTCTGATGGTACTGGTACTGATGGGAGGATTTTTCAAGCGTAGGGCATTCTGTACCGTCTGTCCGTTGGGAACGATTATGGGATTTTTTCATAAATATTCCCTTTTCCGTATAAAAAAAGACTGTCAGTCCTGTACGGAATGCGGTGCGTGTTACGAAGCGTGTCCGATGGGAATCAAAATGATTTATACCGAACGGGAAAAAAGTGATGTGACACACGCTGACTGTATTATGTGCGGAGAATGTATAAAGTGTTGTCCCGAAGATAATGCGTTGTCGATGACATTTGTCGGCAGGAAACTCTATACTTCTTCAAGAAAGAAGATAATGTCGGGTTATCAGCCCAGAAAATAAGGGAGGACGGAAAGACAATGACAGAAATCAAAGCTACCACATTAAAAGAAAGACAGGATAAGCGTTTTGTCCATAAGGAAACACAGACATCAGCCAAATATCTCCGCCGTCTGGAAGAACTTTCCGAAGCCCCGAAAGGCATTGAACCGTTTTATCAGACACTCAGACATATTTATGTAGATATGGGTCACATAGAAACGGAAGCCAGTCAGAAAACCATCGGAACATACTGTGTTATGACACCGCCTGAACTGATTTATGCAGTCAATGCCGTTCCCGTAAAACTGTGTAGCGGAAACTATACAGCTTTTTCAGTCGGTGACAGTGTTGCCCCGAGAGATGCCTGTCCGCTGGTGAAAGCGGTGGCAGGATTCAAACAATCGGGATTAATGCCCATATACGAGGATTGTTCCATGATGGTTGTGCCGATAACCTGCGACTGTAAAAAGAAGATAGCCGGTATGCTTTCTGAGAAGTGCGAGGTAATGACACTGCACGTTCCCGCCTCACGCAATGACGAAGATATCGAGGAGTTTACCGAGCAACTGTATCGCCTTATGGAAAAACTGGAAGAAGTCACAGGCAACCGTATTACCTATGAAACATTGTCGGAGGGATTTCGCAAAGTGGGCTATGCACAGTATGAACTGTCGGAGTTTATCCGACTGAAAAAACAAAATCCCTATCTGATACGAGGCAGTCACGCTATGGCAATATTGAATGCAGGTGCTTATATGTCGGCAGAAGTATGGGGAAAGGCACTGCATCAGGTAAACGAAACGCTGAAACAGAATATTGCCGAAAACAAACTGGTAACGACAAAGAAATTACCAAGAATCCTGCTTACAGGTTCACCGATAGTTTTCCCGAATATCAAGATACCGCTTCTGATAGAAGAGATGGGCGGTATTGTGGCAGGAGATGAAACCTGTATGGGAGAAAGAGGAATGTGGGATCCTGCTGTCATTACGGACGACAGCTTTGACGGTATGATAAATGCACTTGCCAACCGTGCAGTCCGTCCGTGTCCCTGTCCGACTTTTGCCGACAATACACAGCGGATATACCGCCTGAAACAGCTTATCGAAGAAAATCAGATACAAGGTGTGATATATCATGTTCTGCGAGGCTGTCTTGTCTATGATTTTGAATACAAGCGTATCGAGGAAGAAATGGGAAAACTGGGAATACCGATAATCCGTCTGGAAAGCGACTACAACGAAGAAGATATCGAACAGCTGAGAATACGTATAGAAGCCTTTATCGAACTTATCAAACTGAAACAGGCACCCGAAAAACGTACAACGGTACGCAGGGATTTTTGAGGAGGTAACAACATGACAAGAAAATATTATATCGGACTTGACGGGGGGTCAACATATCTGAAAGCCGCATTGATTGGTAACGGTCGTGTTATAGATACCATGGTTCGCAATACAGGCATTGACAATGACGGAACGGCACGAAAGATAGCCAGAGAACTTTGCCAGAGAAATTCTCTTTTGCCGTCTGATATAGGTTATATTATGGCAACAGGTTACAGCCGTAAAATTCTGGAAGTTGCCGATGATGACATTTCTGAAATTACAGCACACGCTTACGGCGTTCGGCTTACTGCTCCGAAAGAATACCGTCCGGGAATGATAATTGATATCGGCGGACAGGATTCCAAAATCATTTATCTTGATGCAGATTACGGTGTCAAAAATTTCAGCATGAATGATAAATGTGCGGCAGGTACAGGAAAATTCATGGAGGTTATCGCTCAGATACTCGAAACAACCATAGACAAAGTAGGTGAACTTTCCCTGAAAGCCACCAATCCCTGCGACATCAACAGTACCTGTGTTGTTTTTGCACAGTCGGAAGTCATTTCGCTGGTGGCAAGAAAATATGACCGCTGCGATATACTGGCAGGAATGCACCAGTCTATGGCAAGGCGGATTATCAAGATGATGAAAAAATCCGAAAAAGGCGGAGATATTCTCATGACGGGCGGAGGTGCATTGAATATCGGACTTCATCACGCCTTTGAAGAGGAACTGATGAGAGATGTCTTTGTTGCCGAATATCCGCAGTTCAACGGAGCAATAGGAGCGGCTTTAATCGCCAGTGAAAGAGGGTGAAGTAATGGGTATCAGTTTATTTCTTGAAAGTCTGACGGCGGCGACATCGGTAGGAATAGGTTGCGGAACCTGTTGCGGTTCGGGAATCAGTGTCGCCCTGTACAGTTATCTGACAACACACATGAAAAATATAAAACAGTCGTTTTTAGGATTTCTGGAATTTTTTCTGGGAAAATGCCTTGCGGTCATTGCCTTGTGCGGTATCGCCTCGCTGGTGGGAAGAAATATTATTGATGAAACAGGGCATATATTCGGTGTAAAGACCGCTTTGATAGTCGACAGTTTCATGTTGTTTATGGGAATCTGGTTGTTTATCGGCTGGATAAGGGAAAAATACGGACATAAAGGGTGTAAAAATTGTGAGGGCTGTTCGGGCAGACATTCACAGATACCCGAATATAAAAAAGCCAATCATATCGCCCTGATTAGTATGGGAATCGGTTACGGTGTTTCCCCGTGTGTACCGCTTATTCTCATGACGGGCTATGCCGCATCTCTTCCGATAGGTTATGCCACTTTACTCGGAGCAGTCTTTGCGATGGCGAGTACACTTTCACCGATGCTTTTCATGTTGCTGATGTCGGGTATCCTTGCGGGCAAAATGTATAAGGAAATACCGCAATATCTGACATGGTTCAGATTTATATGTTATATCACGCTGATTGTTGTCTTTTCGGTCAGTCTGCTGAGGGAGTTGAATATATTATGAGAAAAAAGAGTATCACAGCCTTTGTGGGTGTTTATATAGCAATGTGTATTGCATACGGCGTGGCAGGAAAAATAACCGCTGTACCCGTCAGGACTACGGAAACGGACAGTACAGCAATATCACAGGTTGCTACGGAAATGATGACTGTTCCGACCGACAGTGCCGAAAAAGTTCAGTCTGAAGAAAAGGCTACTTTAAACATCGAAAAAGAAAACGTTGCCACAGAAAAGGAAACCAATACAGATACGCCCACAGAAGCCTATACAGAAACGGCTACACTGTCCGTTTTCGCCACGGAAGCCCCGCAGGAATTTGAAGAACAGACAGACAGCGAAGAACAGTATTCCGAAGTACGGATAGAGTCTGAAACAGAACCCGAAACAGATTCCGAAGTACAGATAGAACCTGAAACAGAACCTGCACAGAACATACCCACACTGGAAGAGTTTCTGAAAAATCTGCGG
>CACYBZ010000182.1 GCA_902772795.1 uncultured Ruminococcus sp.
AATCATAAATGTCGTACTGCGGATATGGTCGGTGATAACCCGCAAAGAAATATCTGTTTTTTCACTCTCGCCGTAATTCACGCCAACGATGCGGATAATCTTATCCATAATGCCCTTGACCGTATCCACAAGGAAAAGATTATCCACTCCCTGCATGACACAAGCCAGTCTTTCCAGCCCCATACCGGTATCAATATTGGGGTGGTCAAGCGGGGTATAATTGCCGTTACCGTCGTTGTCAAACTGCGTGAATACCAGATTCCATACTTCAACATAACGGTCACATTCACAACCTACCGCACAGTCAGGTTTGCCACAACCCTTTTCTTCACCACGGTCAAAGTAGATTTCCGAACAAGGCCCGCAGGGTCCTGAACCGTGTTCCCAGAAATTGTCTTCTTTGCCCAGATGTACCATGTGAGACGGGTCAACACCGATTTCTTTTGTCCAGATATTGTATGCTTCATCGTCCTTTTCGTATACGGAAACATAAAGTTTTTCTTCAGGAATTTCCAGAACTTTGGTAAAGAACTCCCATGCCCAGGATGTTGCCTCACGTTTGAAATAATCCCCGAATGAAAAGTTACCCAGCATTTCAAAGAATGTACCGTGTCTGGCGGTAATTCCTACTCTTTCAATATCAGGTGTACGGATACATTTCTGACAAGTTGTCACCCTTTTTCTCGGCGGTGTGATTTCACCCGTAAAGTATTTTTTCATGGGTGCCATTCCCGAATTGATAAGTAACAAACTTTTATCATCTTTTGGTACAAGCGAGAAACTGGGTAATCTTAAATGCCCCTTGCTTTCAAAAAATGACAAGTATTTTTCCCTAAGTTCGTTTAATCCTGTCCACTTCATAAGAAAACTCCTTTTCATCAATAAAAAAACTTGTCCCTCAATCATTTTTTCAGAACAAGAAAATCCGTTTTATCAAATGTAAAAATAGGCGGATATTTACCATTGACATTTTACTACCTGACAGTACTGTTGTCAAGAATTTAACGATTATTTTCAAAGGACAAAAATACATCAGTATTTTTCAGATTTGTGTCATGATGATATGCTTTGTATGGACATATCTGTTGTTAAGTGATATTTCTATGTCAACAGCCAAAAAGTACGCTATGAAGATATTTCTTTTCTTCATAGCGTACTTCTGGATTTTTGTATTGACCGTTATCATAGCCACACAAAAACAGATGATGGGAAACAGACCGTTCTCCGTCATCGTTACGGTTGTTTTGTAATATCATATAATGTGATAAATTTTACTGACATTCCAGAGTCCTTTTTTCGGAATACCAGTTTTGTTTCAGCATTGCCCTCCGACGGCAAAAGACTGATACAACCGCAAAAAATTTCCGATATCTTTTTTCATATTTTCCTTCGTATACCTTTCCTGATATAACCCCGCCTTCCTCATATCATCAGGGTCATACCGAACGGACAATCTCCTTCAAATCCAAACAACTACCGTTATTTCTCTTTCCTCATTATGGATAGTTTTACTTTCGGGGTGTCCTCTGTGGTCATATAGAATACAGCGACCTTTTTCTACCGTCTTCGGATTAATAAGTACGGCACACACTGTATCACTGACTGTCCAGACATACATCAGTATAACAGACTGACCACTGTCTGTGTCTTCAGTACATTTTTTTTAACTATTTTTCCGTATAAATTCACACATGCACATCGGTTACTTTTCTGTAGCAAACGATACTCAGTTTTTTGGGGATATTGCTGGTCAGAAAGTCGGTATGTTTCTGTGCAAATTCTTGCCATTCATCTTTTGAAACGTACTTTTTCACTGTCAGCCAACTTTGTTTTTTGTACTTCCCCGAAAACGGAATCTTTTTTGAACACCTCCTGAACTGATATACAGTACTGTTGTTTTCTATGTGAAAAAGTCTTGTTGGTTTTGTTGGCAACGACAAAAATCTATACAGTACAAAGACCGATTGTTCTTCTATCAACCGTCCGGAATGAGTCTAACATACGCTGTCCAACAAATGTCCAAAAAAATCGGCAGAATTAAAAGAAAAAATAAAATTTCTACTTAAAGCATAAAAAACAGTTGAATAAAAATGAATTTTTATTTAAAATTCATTATAAACAGCAATGTTATGGATAGACAGAACCATATGGCGAGATATGATGTTTATTAACGTAAACGGTCTGGATTCAAAAGAAGCTGTCTGGGATTTGTGACAGCAAATTTGGCCTTAAAGTTTTTCAGGTTCTGGCAGAAGCCTGCGGGAGGCAGGGAGAACGTCTCTGGATTTACTTTTTCCATTTCCGGATAATAAAACAGAAAAGACTTTTTAGAAAATATATTCCGAAAAACAAAAAGGTTATCTGAAAGAACAAGGCAAATATATACCAGGGGGAAAACTGTGTATCGTTTTTTACAGCATGTTGAGCAAACCAATTCTGTTCGGGATAGTAATACCAATATACAATTGTCAGAACAAAAACAGTATGAAAAGTAAGCAGAATATTACGTATGATACGCAATACAGTGGAGCAGATTTCTTGGTATAATTTTCGGATAAAGTACTCGGCATGACTTTTTGCCAAAGGAGAATGAACATGATTTCGGAGTTGTTTAAGATGTCGTATTTTGACTATATTCAATGTTTTTTTATGGAGAATATTTTCCAGAGAAGAACCTACCGTTTTGTTTTCTTCATACTGAGAGAGAAAATTATCAGTTTGCATCAGTAGCCTCCTTTAATGGCATGGATTACCAACGGAAGTAACCACGAAGTAAACAACAGAAAAGTCCGTAAGGTAAGGAATAAACGGTTGTTTTTTCTGATTTTTCGGGGAACAAAACGAAGTAGATAGCCCAGATTAAAAAGAAGAACCAGTGGTATGAAAATATCAAAAATAAAAAATTCTGTCATATCGTAAATATTGAATTCATTGATAGCAAAAGCGATGGCATAAATCATCATAATATAACAGTAACCTGCCACAATTTCTTTCCAGATGGTATGAGTACGGAATCCGGGAAAAGTATTCAGTATGGGAATTTTATCAATAAGACGTGTTTTCAGTGTGTGTTCCAGATCTTTTTGCAGTTCCCGTACAGTGGCATAACGGTTGAAAGGGTCTTCATTGGTGGCATTTTCAATGATTCTGACAATATGATGATTTTTTTGGTAGAGAGTTATGACAGGTTCCTTTGCGGTGAGCATAAAGTTCAGGATACAGCCGATAGAGTAGATATCAGCGTGTCTGGTAGTCTGTGAGGAGAGTGTTTCAGGTGCCTGATAGCCCAGAGTACCAATTACCGTCAGGTCAGCATTCTGATAAAAGTCAAGGTGTTTTGCTCCGCCAAAGTCAATAATCTTAATTTTTGGGTGTTGCCGATCATAACAGGAAATCATAATATTTTCGGGTTTCAAGTCACGGTGAACAAATCCCTGCTTATGAAATTCGTACATACCTTCGCATATCTGTACACATATCGACATGGCTGTCTTTTCACTCAGTACACCGTTCTCCATGACAAACTCAGATAATGACAGACATTCTTTTTCAGGAGAATGTTCGGCATAAACACATTCCGTAACGGCAATATAACGGACAGTTCCGGCGTTATCGGTGTCACTGACAGTAAAGACGTCATAAATATCAGCAATATAAGGATTCCACATATGGTTTAAAGCCTGATAAACCTGAGAGATTTTGGCAGAAATTTCTTTAAGGACAACGGTGAGTGGCATACCGTTCCCAAGTTCTTTCATGGCGAGATAGGTTTTTTCTTCTTTTTTGTTACAGGAAAGTTCTTTGACGATGTAATATTCCTGTTCAAATTCTTTTTGTGTTATGTTACGCATAACTCCAAAATCCTTCCGTTAATTATCTTTGAATATATTGTCCTCTAGTCCTTTTTCCTGAAGCAGTGCTTTGATTTGCAAGGCATTCATTTTATGAGTAAGTCCCCAGATAATCAGCGATTCTGCTTTATCTCTGGTGTAGAGTTCATGAAAACGGGCAGATTTCAACAGACGGTTGGTTTCGTCCAGATTAAGATTGAGAGCAAGGGCAACGGCAATAACAAATTTACGGGTAGGTTGTGCCGTTTTTTCTAAGGGATTACGCATTTTATTGATATAAGATTTGGAATAATGGGTATACTCCATGATTTGTGCAGTGCTGAGCTTTTTCAGGGTGACATATTTGTCAAGAATGGAGGTAAATTCGTTGTTGAGCATACCTGTAAGTTTAGCATCTTCATATTTTGGGGAACTTTTAAGTTCACGAAAGTTTTTTTCTGTTGTTTTGCCCATATCACACACTCCTTATATGGTGAGAATAACACGACAAGATTATAACATATCTGTTTGTTATTGACAAGTTTTCAGATGAATCGACCACTGTCAGTGGTCGAAAAAATAAAGAAAATGTGTTATAATTATTATACAATTTTACAGATTGTTTTGCTGTAAAAAGAAATTTTTCGTGATTTAAAACGATTAAAACGGCATAATATACCCGAATATCCGTTATGGAATAGTATGCGGGGTTTATTGTCTCACAAATCGCATTGACAGACAACAGAGTTGTTGTCAGAATATTTATTTTTGAACTATTTTATTATTGGAGGTTTTTATGATGAGTCAGGATTATTGTTATCAGTGTTTATTTTGTGGCCAGAGATACAGATGGCAGTCAGACAATTACTG
>CACYBZ010000183.1 GCA_902772795.1 uncultured Ruminococcus sp.
AATATCGGGTGGAGCAACAAGACGGATTTGGGAGCCAATATTATCGGATCATATTCCTTTTATCTATTGGGAAGTCCCTTTTTCTGGCTGACGATGCTGGCACCAAGTGAAGCTGTTCCATATTTCATAGGGCCTTTGTTGATACTCAAAACCGCTTGTATGTCATTTACGGCATACATTTATTTGCGTAGGTATACTTATGACAGGAATTTTGCGGTTTTGGGGGGATTGCTGTACGCTTTTTCGGGATTTACCTGTTTCAATATTTTTTTCAATCATTTTCATGAACCGATGATTATTTTCCCGTTATTGCTGTCCGCCACAGACGAACTTTTTGAGAACAATCGTAAAGGTGTCATGGCACTGGCAGTCTGTTTCAGTGGTGTGTTCAACTATTATTTTTTTGTGGGACAGGTCATATTTGTGATTTTATACTGGCTTTTCAGGACGTTTACCAAGTCATATAAACTCAGATGGCAGAATATGCTTGCTTTGATACTGGAATGTATAACAGGGCTGGGCATGGCGATGATAATTTTACTGCCTACGATACTTTGTGTAACACAGAACAGCCGTGTATCCAATTTTCTGAACGGCTGGAACGGACTTGCCTATAACAGTTCCCAAAGGTATATCAATATTCTCACAGCATTTCTGTTTCCGTCAGAATTTCCCGCTTTTCCGATATTTACCCCCAATGCCAACAACAAATGGGGGTCGCTGGCAGGGTGGTTGCCATTGTTCGGGTTAAGCGGTGCGATTGCCTTTCTGATAAGCGATAACAGGCACTGGCTGAAAAAATTTCTGCCGTTTTTATTTTTTACAGCATTTATTCCTGTATTGAACAATATGTTTCAGCTGTTCAATGCACAGTATTATGCCCGATGGATATATATGCTCGTACTGATGCTGGTACTGGCGACTTGTTTTTCTCTGGAAGATTTCCGTATAAAATGGAACTATGCTGTAGGCATAGTAACCTTTCTGACGGTATTTCTGGCAGGTGTGATTGCTTTCATGCCGAAATACACCGAAAATGAGAACGGTGAGAAAAAATATACTTTTGGTCTGACAAATTCCAGAAGATTTTTGGCGATTCATTCAGGAATTGCCGTATTCAGTCTGATATTGCTGATACTGTTGCTGATATTTTTCCGTAAAAAGAAGAAGTTATTTCCCGTACTGAGTATTGTGCTGGTCTGTGTGATATCGGCAGGAACGACAATGTATATTATCGGTATAGGAAAAACGCATGGGTATGATTCACAGAAATATATGAGAGGACTTGTCATCAATCATAAGGACGATATCCATTTGCCGAACAGTGAAAATGTACGGACAGATTTTTATAAAATGATGGATAATTCAGCGATATTCTGGCAGTTGCCGAGTATACAGGCATTTCATAGTGTTGTTCCGGGGTCGATAATGGAATTTTACCACAGTATCGGTGTTACCAGAGATGTCGGTTCACGACCAGATGCAGGAGAATATGCGGTACGTTCTTTGCTGTCCACAAAATGGCTGATTGACTATATTGATGATGATAACCATTTCAGTACGGAAAACGGGGTTACAGCGATGCCGGGCTGGAAGTATTATGACAAACAAAGTCAGTTTGACGTATGGGAAAATGAATATTATATTCCCATGGGTTTTTGCTATGATGAATATATTTCCGAAAGGGATTATCAGGTTTGTCAGAAATATAACCGTTCAAAGCTCATGCTCAGGGCGATGGTGCTGACGAATGAACAAATCAGAAAATATCCGTTTACCAAAAACAAACTCATTACCAGCCATGAATTGTCGTATAATAAAGCAGAATACTTTGAAAACTGTAAAAACCGAAAGGCAGGTGCCTGTAGTGATTTCACCTATGGGGACAGCAGTTTCAGAGCCACTGTTGACAGAACAGGAAAAAAGGAAAATACATTGTTGTTTTTCAGTGTACCGTATGAAAGTGGCTGGCACGCCACAGTCAACGGAAAGGAAGTTGACGTTGAAAAGGTCAATGTCGGGTTTATGGCGGTCGAAGTACCGGGCGATACGGTCAGCAAAGTGGAATTTACTTACCGTACACCGGGATTATCGACAGGTATACTGATTACAGTGATTTCTGTGGGTGTATATCTGGTTTACGGTATACTGGTTATGTTGTATTGCCGAAAGACAGGTAAAAGACCGCTCGGACGTAAAAGAAAATTCCGTATTCTCAGAAAAGACGTTTCACTGTCAGAAAGAGCAAGGCGGAAAGCAGAAAAAGAACGGCAATATTCTGTCTGAAAAGTCTGTGAAAGCAGATTTTCTCATAAAGTGGAGTTCAGGGAAAACTATTCTCTGACAAAGCGGTTAAAAAATCTTATCGAACCGCTGAAAGGAGTTGTTGTTATATGTCATTCGGGGAAAAGATTCTTGCCTACAGGGAAGAAATTTTACACGATCTGGCACAACTGGTAGCGATTGAATCCGTATCTGTGGAGGGAAGCGAAAAACCACGTCAGGCATTGCAGTATATGCTCAGACGTGGCGAAGAAATGGGATTGGCTGTCAAAAATATTGATGATATCGCAGGACACGTGGAATACGGCGACGGCAGAGAACTTTGCGGAGTGCTTACCCATCTGGACGTTGTACCTGTCGGGGAGGGGTGGTCGTATGACCCTTTCAGGCTGACGGCAGACAAGGGCAGACTGTATGGCAGAGGTGTGGCAGATGATAAAGGAGCGTCCGTGATTGCGTTGTATTGTCTGAAAGCCCTTAAAGACAATAATGTACTTGCCGATAAGCGGATAAGGGTTATTTTCGGCACTACCGAAGAAACAGGAATGTCGGATATGAAACACTATTTTGCCAAAGAACCTTTGCCCGATATGGGATTTACTCCCGATTCGGATTATGGAATTTGCTGTTGCGAAAAGGGGATTTTACAGTTTTCCCTGACGGGGAATAACCGTAACAGTATCATTACTGCGGTCAATGGTGGAAATGCGGTCAACGCTGTTCCCGACAAGACAGTTTTCGTCATTGAGGGCAAGGAATTTATCTCCTATGGAAAAGCCTCCCATGCTATGGAACCCCACAAGGGTATCAATGCCTTTACACAAGGTCTGCAGACACTTTCGCAACAGACAGACAGCAGTAAGTTCGGCGATGTTTTCCGTTTTGTCCTGCAATATATCGGCAACGAAACGGACGGCAACCGTCTGGGAATAAAGCAGTCGGATACACGTTCGGGAGAGCTTACTCTGAACGTAGGGATTGTTCGTGCGGACGAACATTCGGCAACGGTAAAAACAGATATCCGTTATCCTGTCTGTGCCGACGTTGAACAGATTATACAGACCATAAAAAACAAAGCCGAAGCATTTCATCTGACATTTACGCTGGATAATCATTCTCCCGTACTTGATGTTTCGGAAGAAAGTGACATTGTGCATATTCTTCAAAAAGCATACCGAACCGTCACAGGAGAAATGCCTGTAATATATTCCACAGGCGGGGGAACGTATGCCCGGACACTGAAAAACCGTGGCGTGGCTTTCGGGCCTGTTTTTCCTGATGATTATTCCAATATGCACCGTCCTGATGAATCGCTTGACGAAGAAAAATATTTCCTGCACGCTCAGATTTGTCTGGAAGCGATGTACGGAATGCTGACTAAATAAAGGGAAGTGACGTGAATGAAAGCAGAAAAGACGTTGAAAATACAAGCCAGACAGATTCTGGCAAAAGATAACTGGGTGAAGTCTGTCACAGGTTTTCTGATGATACTTATGGTATTGGGCATAGGGTTTATCGTTGTCAGTATTGCCATGACTTTTATCGGTGATTTTCTGGGAGAGAACAACAACATTGATTTTTCGCAGTTCCGCATAACGGATTTGTTGCTTTGTCTGGTGATTTTTGTAGGAGCTTTGGCAGTAGTCATTATGATGTCGCCGTTGTATACAGGCTATATACGGTTCATCGCAGGCTGTCGTAACAAGGAAAGCGGAGATATCAGTGACATTTTCTATTATTTTGCCAAAGAAAAATATTTTGAAACCGTACAGTTCAATATTTTCTTATTTATCCGAAAAGCCTTGTATTTGTTATTGTTTTCATTGCCGTTTGTCGGAATACTGGTATTGTCAAAAGAGTCCCAGTATCAGACAGCATTGAAAATCGGTGCAGTATGGGTAGGACTGGGTTGTGTAGCAGGATATTTTTTCGTTTCCCGTTTGTATATCATGGCAGAATATTTATACGTTGCAGATTTTCAATACAGCAAGGAATCCGATATTACCAAGGCATCAAAAGACATAGTAAAGAAGAATTTAGGAAAAGTATTAGGTATATATGTATCTTATTTAGGTTGGTTGATACTGTGTTTTTTGGTGATTCCTGTTGTTTTTGTCTATCCCTATTTCAAACACACAGCAATTTTAAGTCAGTCGTATCTTTATGACATTGAAAACAATAATCCCAGTTCTCCCTATTATCGGTCAAACCAGCCGATTTTCCCGAAACAAAAGGAAGAATGGACAGTGGCAGAGAACAACAGCGTAGTTGA
>CACYBZ010000184.1 GCA_902772795.1 uncultured Ruminococcus sp.
AACACTGACATTGATTGATAAAATGACAGATTTTGTCACTCTGTGGCGACTGGGTTGCAATATGGATATCTCATCGGCAGAAACCTCCTATCAGGCAATGAAACAAAATTAAGCAAATAACATTTTTTCACCGAAAAACAAAAAGCAACATTAAGGAAAGTGCGAAAAAATGATGAAAAACTCAACACTTAAATGGCTTTTTACTGTTCCGCAACGGAAAAAGGCTTATATTTTGATTTTGGTATTGGTGCAGATGTTGCATGGAGCAAGCGGTGTATTGTATGCACTGTTACTGAGAAATATTGTTGACAGTGCAGTAGAACATCATAAAGAAAGCTTTATTTTCAATATCGGTCTGATAATAGCTTTGGTTATTGCCCAGATTGCCCTGAGAGCAGTTATCCGTTTTCTTAACGAATTGTCAAAATCTTCATTTGAGAATATTTTCAAGGAACGACTGATAAGATATTTGCTCATTCGTAATTTTGCCGCTGTGGAAGCTGTACACTCAGGGGAATGGCTGAACCGACTGACAAACGATACCGTTGTTGTCGCCAACGGCTATACAGAAATTCTTCCCGGTATTGCGGGTATGTCTGTGAAAATCATCAGTGCTGTCATTATGATAATTGTACTGCCACCATGGTTTATGTGGATTATTCTGCCCGGCGGTATAACAATCATGGCGATGACATACGCTTTTCGCAAAATACTCAAACGCCTGCATAAAAAAGTACAGGAAAAAGACGGCAAATTAAGAATTTTGTTACAGGAAACACTGGGAAATATGATGATGATTCGTTCTTTTGTTGCTGAACAACAAGCATTTCAGGAAATCGCCAACAAAACAAAAGAGCATAAAACTGCCAGAATGAGAAAAAATTATTTTTCCAATGTCTGTAATATCGGCTTTGGGGTAGCTATTCAGGGAATGTATCTGTTTGGTGTGTGCTGGTGTGGCTGGGGAATTATGACAGGAACCATTACTTATGGAACACTTACTGCGGTCACACAGCTTATCTCACAAATACAATCTCCGTTTGCCAATATCACAGGTTATCTGCCGAAATTTTATGCCATGACAGCCAGTGCAGAACGACTGATGGAAATCGAAAATTTTACCCAGGATACTGTCAAAGAACCATTGTCACTGGAACAAATCACGCATTTCTACCAAAATGAATTACAGGTTATTGGTTTAAAGAATATCAGCTTTACTTATTATCCCCCGTCAGAAAACATTACGGAACTTTCTAAAGAAAGTATGCCTGTCGTATTAAAGGGAATCAATGTCAGCGTGAGCAAAGGTGAATATGTCGCCTTTATGGGACATAGCGGTTGCGGTAAGTCAACCGTCATCAAACTGTTGATGAGTATTTATCGTCCTGATATGGGTGAGTGTTTTCTTAAAACAACCGCCGATACCAGACCGCTGACATCAGAATGGCACAGATTATTTGCTTACGTTCCTCAGGGAAACAAACTCATGACGGGAACCATCAGAGAGGCTGTTGCTTTTGCGGATAAATCGAAAATGTATGACGAACCCAGAATCACACAAGCACTCAAAATCGCCTGTGCATACGAATTTGTAGAAGAACTGGAAAACGGAATTGACACCTTTCTTGGCGAAAAAGGAACAGGTCTTTCCGAAGGACAAATGCAAAGAATTGCTGTTGCCAGAGCCATTTTTTCTGACAGTCCGATTTTGATTTTAGACGAAGCCACCAGTTCACTTGATGCACTCACAGAACAGAAGTTATTGCAGAATCTCAGAAGTATGACGGAAAGAACAGTCATTATCGTTACCCATCGTTCGGCAGCACTGGCTGTCTGTGACAGAGTACTGCGTTTTACAGATAAAGGAGTTGAGGAAATTTGACGAAAACAGAATATCGCAATGCTGTCTATGATGTAATTTATCTTGTACGTTGTGCTATAAACGGTACTGTTCCTGATAAGGCAAGAGTAGAAAACATCAATCTGGAACATCTTTATCATGTAGCACAGAGTCATATGCTGACTGCCATGGTTTGTTATGCACTGGAATCCGCAGGACTCTTTGACAAGCGATTTCATCAGGCTAAATCAAAATCCGTCCGTAAAATTGCTGTCATGGAAATTGACAAAGAATTACTTTTCGCAGAGATGGAAAAAGCAAAAATCTGGTATGTACCTCTGAAAGGAACAGTAATTAAAAATCTGTATCCGGCAATTGGTTTACGGCAAATGTCCGATTTTGATATTTTATTTGATAAAAATTATGACCGGAAGGTCAGAGAAATTTTATACGGACTCGGTTTTATCTGCAAGGATTTCGGCAGAGGAAACCATGATATTTATCGTAAACCACCTGTGAGCTGTTTTGAAATGCACACCGCTTTATTTAGCGAAATCTATAAAAAAGAACTTTATGACTATTATTGCCATATTGAAGACCACCTCATCAAAGATGCCGATAACGGATATGGATACCATTTCAGTAATGAAGATTTATATATTTATCTGACAGCACATGAATATAAACATTATACCGTGAGCGGTACAGGGCTTCGTTCTGTTCTGGACATCTATGTTTTTCTGCAGAAATTTCGTCATCAACTGGATATGGAATACATCGCCACCGAAATCAAAAAACTGGACATCTGCGATTTTGAACAGCAAAACCGTCGGATTGCTTTTTACTTGTTCGGCAATGGTGAACTTCAGGAAAAAGACAAAAAAGCAATGGAATATATTCTTTTCTCCGGAACTTACGGAACTCTTAAAAATACTTTGGAAAATAATGTAGAGAAATACGGTGGCGGAAAACACAGAAAACGTGGTAAACTGATTTTTTTATTAAAAAAGCTGTTTATACCGTTGAATGTAGTAAAAGTATACTATCCATTTTATTATAAACATAAAATTTTATTACCTGTACTGTTCTTTTACAGAATCGGAAAAGCTCTCAGTGTAAAGCGAAAACAGACGAAAGAAATATTGAAAACACTTAGAAAAATCTGATGTGACCCCAAAAAGTTGAACTTAAAACTTATAGTTTGTTGAACGTACATGATTTTACCACTGCATCACTTTTGCAACAGGAACATAATATTCCATTTTTAATCGCTTTTGTTTTTTTCAATTACATTGTGACACTTACTATTGACAAACAGAAACAAAAAGCGTAAATGAACAAAAATCTTTGATGAAAGGAAAAACTATACAATGAGAGTAAGGGAATATATGTCTGAAGATATTAATGACATGATGAAAATATGGAACGAAGTTGTTGAGGAGGGAAATGCTTTTCCGCAAGAAGAAGTGTTGTCGTTGAAAACGGCAGAAGAATTTTTTGCTGTACAAAACTATACGGGAGTTGCTGTTGACGAAAATGGTGTTGTCAAAGGACTGTATATACTACACCCTAACAATGTAGGACGTTGTTCCCATATTGCCAATGCCAGTTACGCAGTGGATAAACATACACGAGGAAAACATATCGGAAAACATCTTGTACTGGATTGTTTGCAAAAGGCAAAGGAAAAAGGATTCCTTATTTTACAATTCAATGCTGTTGTGGAAAGTAATGTACAAGCCAGAAGATTATATGAACATATTGGTTTTCAGCAACTGGGAACAATTCCTAAGGGATTCCGAAAAAAGAATGGTGTCTATGAAAATATCTGTCCGTACTTTATTGTACTATGAAAGATGAGATTCGGTAAATAGGGAGTGATAAATGAATGGGAAATATTTTCTTTTTTGACTGGGAAGTAACTTTGATGGAATGGATTCAGTCGGTGGAAAATGACATAGTAACTTATATTGCGACTTTTTTCAGTATGTTCGGTGAAGAGTTGTTTTTAATTATTATCATCGGTTTTTTATACTGGTGTTGGGACAAGGAAAAAGCAAAACCGATTTCATTGACGTTATTATTTTCACTGGCTATTTGTGTACAGGTAAAAGGAATTGTTGCTCGTCGGCGACCCTATATGGATAGTGAGATAATAAAATGTATTCGTCCTGCTCACGACGATGGTGATATTATGAGTGTCATCGTACAAGGATATTCGTGTCCGAGTGCCCATTCTGCTCTTTCTGCTACAACTTTCGGTGCAATAGCTTACCAGTTCCGCAGAAAGTTATTCATAATATTGGCATTTGTAGTACCGTTACTGGTGGGCTTTTCCCGAATATATTTCGGTGTACATTATCCTACTGATGTCATAGGCGGTTGGTTGACCGGTGTTGTTTCTGTTTTTGTTGTGTCATTGCTATGCGAAAAAGTTGCCAATAAAATATGGATTTTACTGCTTGTCCTGCTGATATCTCTTCCGGGAATATTTTACTGTCATGATTCGGAATATTTTACCTTACTGGGACTGATGACAGGATTTGTCGTTGGTTACTTATTCGAGCAAAAGTTTGTCAGATTTCAGAACACACGTAGTGTGTTGAAATCGGTGACCCGTGTCTTGGGCGGAATTGTCTTATTTTTTGCGTTATCGCTACTTTTGAAGTTACCGTTTTCACAGTCATTTCTTGATTCTACTTCTATACTTCCGCTTATTGTAAGAGCTTTGCGTTACAGTGTTGTCAGTTTTGTGATTATTGGTATTTACCCGAAAATCTTTGATAAAAGCAAATGGATATAAGTTGAAAAGCAAAAATTTATTTTCTCAAAAAGGAACTGTGAAGAGATAAAGTACCAGATTTCATTTCTTCGCAGTTCCTTTGCTTTAGTGAACTACCTGTTGTTTAAAGTCAATGGGATTGCGGTTGAATTTTTCAATGTAGAATGCCGAATACCCATATCTGTCAGGTTGATTTTGTCAAAAAACTGATTTTTCAGCATTTATACACTTACGCACTATAAAAGAGTTGACATATCTATGACCATGAGGTATAATCATTACGTCTTAATCATATGAGTGATTAAGTAATTTTATCAAAAAGGAGAAAATAGGGTATGGATATTATAGGAGAAAATATTCCAATTTTTGCCAAAATTGCCGAGGGTATCAAAGACCACATTCTCATGGGAGATTTCAAAGAAAACGAACAAATTCCCTCCACCACTCAGGTTTCCAAAGAGTACAAAATCAATATCGCTACTGTAAATAAAGCTGTCAATCTTCTGGTCTACGAAGGAATTGTTTACAAAAAAAGGGGCATTGGTATGTTTGTCAAAGAAGGTGCCGTAGAAAAGCTCATCGAAGAACGCCGTAAAGTGTTCAAAGAACGATATGTGAAAGCTTTGCTTGTCGAAGCCAAAAGATTGCATTATTCTGCGGAAGAATTACAACAAATGGTTGTTGAAATCTACAATACAGACGATACTTCTCAACAATAACCGTTTTCCCTGTTGGTAAAGTTCTATATCATAATTCCGGGGAACTTTACGTTTTTTTTCTTAGAAAGAACAACAACATTGAACCCGTCTTCTTCAGCTAAAATATGCTCTTTTCACAAACTATCAGGATTTTTAAGAACGGAAAAAGTCGGCTTATGTTTTCCATAAACCGACTTTTCCGTTTTATATAGTGTTCAATAAGAAATTAGTTATAAG
>CACYBZ010000185.1 GCA_902772795.1 uncultured Ruminococcus sp.
CAGGTCTGTAACAATAGATGCTGTTTCAGGACGTTTCTGCTGATAATTACCGAACGGGTCGGTCTTCATCAGAATTGCTCCCCACTGTGTCTTGATTTCAAACTTGTACATGTCGCCTTCTTTGACACCAGGAACAAACAGTTCAAAAATACCCACATTATATACTTTGTTCATCTGATGAATTCTGCCGTCCCAGTTGTTGAAATTACCGACAACACTGACTCTCATGGCATTAGGTGCCCATACTGTAAACAATGTACCCTCTACACCGTCGACTGTTTTCAGATGTGCACCCATGATATCTGAAACAGCATAAAGCGTACCTGAACCAAACAGATATGCATCTTGTGATGATGTCTGTACAGGGAAACGATAACAGTCTTCTGTCTGATACATCTCACCGTCATAGGGAACAATTTCCAGATAGTAGGGAGTTGACGCATCGCAACCCAGATAAGCAACGAAAAGTCCTGCTTCGTCAATTTTGACTGCCGAAAATCTCTGCTCACTTCTCTTGTCCACAACGGTTACTGACTCTGCCTGCGGATTATACACCGTTACAGTAAAGCCTCTGTCTGTAAGGTGGGGTCCCAATATACCTCCCGGGAATGCGGATTCTGAGTTAATGACTTTCTGTGCATAGTCCAAGTCATATAAACCTTTGATATCTTCCATATTTGCCTCCTGTTTCTCAAATAAAATACATTGGTCGGTCTTATAGTAAAACCAACTTCTACCATTACAATTATATAATAACTTTCTTAAAATTGCAATATCAAAATGTAATATTTTGTCTATTTTGCTAATGTTTTTTTATCGTTTTCGTCACAAAAAATAAATCTTCAATTTGTGCATTTTAACAATAGATTTGCACATTTTCGTCATAATATCCATTTTCGGGAACAATATTTTTTCATCATTAATCTTCAGTAAACAAAAATCACCATTTCCGTTCTGTCTGCAAAACAATCCAGATAAAAAAAGCGGTGCTGACTGATTCATAGCAAAAGTCAGCACCCCTAAAAAGGAAAGAGGTATAAATATAACAAGTAAAAGATATTGGTTAATTAATAGAATTCAAATTAATTATAGTGAAAAATTGGTAATTTGTCAAGAGATTTATCACAATTTTATAAAAATAATTCCTAAAAAATGTCCTGTAATTAGTTAATACGCTTCTTCCGTAATCGGCAGAATACTTCCGATATCCAACAACGGCTTATTGCTGAGTTCTAAAGGATAGACACCGTACTGACGTAAGAAACTTCTGATCGACTCATAATTTTTATGAGTCGATAATTTTCCTGTAAAAGCAAGAACATCATGGGAAATTTTCCCGCAACACCCCCCGATAAAACCATATTCATAGCCATAAAGATGAATATATCCGCTGTCAATTTTAAGAACATCAATGTTATTCTCCAGACATTTGCAGTAAATGGCACTGTCGGCAGTGATGACGGCATTTTCATTAACAATTGCACAGGAACATTTGGTATATCCCTGTTTCACATCTATCATCTGAAAATGTTTGCTGATACAATATGCTTTGATATGACTATCGGTATAAGCCATATTACCGATAAATGTATTTCCCATTATTACATGATTGAAGGCAATATTATAAGGGTATTCGGCTTTCAGACAAGTTCCTTTTTCTACTGTCAGTTCGGGAATGTTGCATAGGATATCCGTATTAGTACCAACGCAGACTGTTCCTGTTTTATAGTGGGAAAGCTGTAAATCTGCATGGCAACGCTCGTAATAGGGCAATTTTACACAGGAATTTACTGTCACGCAATCTATACCAAGGTATCTGAGTTCGTTGACAATAAAAGTATATTCTCCAGACAAAATAACATCTTTTACCTGATGATTCGGAAGATTAGGAGAACAAAATTGTTTCAATATACATTTCTCCTTTAAATGAAAAATCAGACAGACAATAAATAAGCCCATCTGATTTTTTGATAATCATTTCGTTTTTACTTCAAAAGCCGTTCATGATATCGTGTGTTGACCATAAATAACGGAGAATCTTATCTCCAGTTATCAACAGTTTTGTTAATATCAGTGGTAGCAAAATGGCACGACCTCCCGACTTCTCTCCAACTGATACACTCATAAGCCTGCACATTCGACCAGTATTCCTGCTCAGACACACCACGGTTATTGACAATGTAATAAGGTTCACCGTAATATCCACCGTCTATTCTGTACTCAATCACAC
Source organism: uncultured Ruminococcus sp. (assembly GCA_902772795.1). Taxonomy (GTDB): domain Bacteria; phylum Bacillota; class Clostridia; order Oscillospirales; family Acutalibacteraceae; genus CAG-964. Next base: position 2,231 of record CACYBZ010000185.1, read on the forward strand.
GGTTCACCCCGTTACCTGATTTTTTATACACGATTGTCGGAGAGTATCCACCATCATAACTCAACAAACCGATATACCCACCTGAATAATCCACATAGGCAACGCCATAAGGAGAAGTAAAATCTGCTTTTTCTACGTTGTAACCGTTCCATATATACAGATAACACATATTGCCCAGTGAATGGAAAATTTCAGGAACACCGTCATTGTCAATATCACAAAGTTCAAATGACGAATTTCTGTTTTCACGGGAAAATTGGATTAATTTTTCCTTGTAAGCACTTCGCCAGTTTCTGCCTCCGCCATACCTGTTTCCGTCATAACGATTACCACCATAATAATATTCTTCGTATCCGCCACTCTGATTACCATTCGGAGCATAGCCTCCGCCTGAAATGATAGTAAAATCGCTTCCCCCCTGAGGCGTGATAATGGTGATTCCACCGTTACCATTATTATTGGCATTATTGTTATTATTGCCACTGCCACTGCCGCTGCTACTGTTACCATTGTTGTTATTATTACTATTGACGGACTGTGTCGGTAACTGTGTCGGACGCTGAACAGGAGGTTCGGTAGGTTTTTTGGTTGGTTTTTCGGTAGGCGGTTCTGTCGGTACAGGCATAAACTCCTCACTGAACACGTAAGTAACACTGGGAGCAATACTGTTTACTGTGCTTTTTGATGACTGCAAAACAGCATACAGACTTTCAGGGTTTGTCTGATTGTTCATAGCAACACTGACTTTCCTCTGTTCAAAATGACTGACCTCCGATTGAAATACCTGTGGCGTTACATTTTTTCCGTCAACCTGATATGTCCAAACACTGTCACTTTCCATCTGTGAATGTAATGTTCTGGCAATACTGAGTTTATTGTTGGAAAATCTGCTCCATTCGTCATTGACATGATTGACATGGGAAGTTCTGGTATGTAAAAGGATTTCTTCACCTTCAACAATATATTCTACACAATAGGTAGTGTCTTTTCCCTGATAAATACAGGTATCTTCGTACACTGACTCAACATTTTTGCCTTTTTGACAATAGACCCTGGTTTCTGCCGTATAAATATCGTCCTTGTATTCTCCGCACACACATAACAGTTCGTCCGTACCGTCTTTATCAAAATCTATGACTTTTACCAATCCAAGCCCATTAATACAA
>CACYBZ010000186.1 GCA_902772795.1 uncultured Ruminococcus sp.
CGTCATTTGAACATGACAACTGCGGTATAGGAGCAGTTGTGAATATTAAAGGACTTCCCTCTCACAAGACGGTTGCCGATGCACTGACCATAGTGGAAACACTCGAACATCGTGCAGGCAAGGACGCAGAAGGGAAAACAGGTGATGGTGTCGGCATTCTTGTTCAGATACCCCACAAGTTTTTCACCAAGACCGCCAAAGCCTCAGGCATAGAACTCGGCGGTAAACGGGATTACGGTGTGGGAATGTTTTTCTTTCCGCAGAACGAACTCCACCGCAATCAGGCAAAGAAAATGTTTGAAATCATTGCGGAAAAAGAAGGTCTGGAAATACTGGGCTGGCGAAACGTTCCCAGTAACACGACCGTCATCGGACAAAGAGCTTTGGACTGTATGCCTGACATACAGCAGTGTTTCATCAAAAGACCTGACAACGTAAAACGGGGTATTGATTTTGACCGCCGTCTGTACGTTGCCAGACGTGAGTTTGAACAAAGTAACGAAGATACCTATGTGGTATCGTTGTCAAGTCGGACGATAGTCTACAAAGGTATGTTTCTTGTCGGCGACTTGCGACAGTTTTTTCTTGACTTGCAGGACGTGGATTTTGAATCAGCCATTGCGATGGTACATTCCCGTTTTTCCACGAACACCAATCCGAGCTGGCAGAGAGCTCACCCTAACCGTATGATTGTCCATAACGGAGAAATCAACACCATCAAGGGCAATGCCGATAAAATGCTTGCCAGAGAAGAAACCATGCGTAGCGAACATCTCAAAGGCGATCTGGAAAAAGTTCTGCCTGTCGTCAATACCGAAGGTTCAGACTCCGCCATGCTGGATAACACTCTGGAATTTCTTGTCATGAGCGGAATGGATTTACCGCTGGCTGTCATGATAACCATTCCCGAACCGTGGGACAGAAACCATACAATGAGTTCAGAAAAAAAGGATTTCTACCAGTATTATGCTACAATGATGGAACCGTGGGACGGCCCCGCATCAATCCTGTTTTCTGACGGTGACATCATGGGAGCGGTACTGGACAGAAACGGATTAAGACCTTCACGTTACTATATCACGTCTGACGGATATCTGATTCTGTCATCGGAAGTGGGAGCACTGCCGATATCTGCCGACAAAATCGTCACAAAGGAAAGACTGCGTCCGGGTAAAATGCTTCTGGTGGACACCGTCAAGGGAAAGGTCATTGACGACAATGAACTGAAAGAGTATTATGCCACCCGTCAGCCTTACGGAGAATGGCTGGACAGTAATCTTGTCCGACTCAAAAATCTGAAAATTCCCAATGTCAGGGTAGAAGAACATCACGGCAACGAACGCAAAAGACTGCAAAAGGCTTTCGGCTACACCTATGAGGAAATCATGAAAGAAATACTGCCTATGGCACAGAACGGCAGTGAACCAATTACCTCTATGGGCGTGGATACACCTGTGGCGGTACTTTCCCGTCAGCCACAACCGCTGTTTAATTATTTCAAACAGCTTTTTGCACAGGTAACCAATCCGCCCATAGACGCTATCCGTGAAGAAATCGTTACGTCTACGACCGTCTATATCGGTGAGGACGGCAATATTCTGGAAGAACGTCCCGAAAACTGTAAGGTTATCAAAGTACATAATCCTATTCTGACTTCAACGGATATCCTGAAAATCAAGAATATGAAAGTCAGCGGATTCAAAGTCGCCGTTATTCCGATACTGTATTACAAGAATACCCGTCTTTCCAAAGCCATAAGCCGTCTGTATCTGGAAGCCGACAAAGCCTATAACGACGGAGCAAATATTCTTATTCTTTCGGACAGAGGCGTTGACGAAAATCATCTGGCAATTCCCTCACTGCTTGCCGTATCGGCTTTGCACCGTCATCTTGTCGTGACAAAACGCAGAACGTCGCTTGCCGTCATTCTGGAAAGCGGAGAACCCCGAACCGTACATCATTTTGCTACTCTGCTTGGCTACGGAGCAAGTGCGGTAAATCCCTATCTGGCACAGGAAACCATTCACGAACTTATACACGAGGATTTGCTTGACAAGGACTATTATGCAGGTGTTGACGACTACAACAATGCCATACTGCATGGTATTGTCAAAATCGCCTCAAAGATGGGCATTTCCACCATACAATCCTATCAGGGTTCACAGATATTTGAAGCTGTGGGTCTGGGAAAGGAAATCATTGACGAATATTTCACGGGAACTGTCAGCCGTATCGGAGGCATTACTCTCAAGGATATTGAAGAAACTGTTGACAGACTTCACACCATGGCATTTGACCCGTTGAAACTGGAAACAACTCCCGAACTGTTCTCCTGCGGTTCACATAAATACCGTAGCGGTAAGGAAGAACATCTCTACAATCCACAGACAATTCACACCTTACAGACCGCTACCCGTACAGGAGATTACGAACTGTTCAAGTCATACACAAAGATGATTACCGAAGAAACAGGAGCGATGAACATTCGTGGACTGCTGGACTTCAACTATGCGGAAAATCCCGTTCCGCTTGACGAAGTGGAAAGTGCAGAGTCCATTGTCCGCCGTTTCAAGACAGGAGCAATGTCATACGGTTCGATATCGCAGGAAGCCCACGAAACACTGGCACTGGCTATGAACCGACTTCACGGAAAATCAAATTCGGGCGAGGGCGGAGAAAGTGACGAACGTCTTCAGACAAAAGGAAGTGCGGAAAACCGCTGTTCAGCGATAAAGCAGGTTGCATCGGGACGTTTCGGGGTAACGTCAGAATATCTGAACAGTGCCGATGAAATACAGATAAAGATGGCACAGGGGGCAAAACCAGGCGAGGGCGGTCATTTACCCGGGAAAAAGGTTTATCCCTGGATTGCCAAGACACGTCATTCTACCCCAGGGGTATCGCTGATTTCCCCTCCTCCCCACCACGATATTTATTCGATAGAAGATTTAGCACAGCTTATCTACGACTTGAAAAATGCGAATAAGAAAGCCCGTATTTCGGTAAAACTTGTTTCCGAATGTGGTGTGGGAACTGTTTCGGCAGGTGTTGCCAAAGCCGGTGCAGATGTTATCCTGATATCGGGTTATGACGGCGGTACAGGTGCGGCTCCTGTAAGTTCCATACATCATGCAGGTCTGCCGTGGGAACTCGGTCTGGCTGAGGCTCATCAGACACTGATAATGAACGGTCTGAGAAACAAGGTCGTCATTGAAACGGACGGCAAACTGATGACAGGCAGAGATGTCGCCATAGCCGCTATTCTGGGTGCGGAAGAATTCGGTTTTGCCACAGCACCGCTGGTCACACTGGGCTGTGCCATGATGAGAGTATGTAATCTGGATACCTGTCCTTTCGGTGTGGCAACGCAGAATCCCGAATTACGCAAACGGTTTGCGGGTAAACCTGAATATGTTGTCAATTTCATGCTGTTCATCGCTGAGGAGTTCAGGGAATATATGGCAAAACTGGGTGTCAGAAGTGTTGATGAACTTGTCGGACGGTTCGACTTACTGCGTGAAAAGGAAAATCTTTCTGCCAGAGAACAGAAAGTTGACCTGTCGGCAATACTCAACTGCGACCTTTATGAGAAAACAGACTATCACAACAAAGGACATTATGATTTTCAGCTTTCGCAGACGCTTGACGAAAAGGAATTTGCCGAAAAATTCCGTCATGCGTTTGAAACAGGAGAAGCTCAGACCATTCATATCCATGTCAGCAATACAGACCGTTCACTCGGAACGGCATTCGGTTCGGAAATTACAAAGAAGTTCGGCAATACACTCAACGAAGATACATTCAAAGTCGTATGTCACGGAGCAGGCGGACAGAGTTTCGGGGCATTCATTCCCAGAGGTTTCACGCTGGAACTTATCGGCGACAGTAACGACTATTTCGGCAAAGGACTTTCAGGCGGTAAGCTGATTGTCTATCCCCCGAAAGAAAGCCGTTTCAAGGCAGAAGAAAATATTATTGTCGGCAATGTTGCCCTTTACGGTGCAACCAGCGGAAAAGTATTCATCAACGGTATCGCAGGAGAACGTTTCTGTGTCAGAAATTCGGGAGCAGAAGCCGTAGTCGAAGGGGTTGGCGACCACGGGTGCGAATACATGACAGGCGGTTATGTAGCGGTACTGGGTAAGACAGGTAAGAATTTCGGTGCGGGAATGTCAGGCGGTATCGCCTATGTTCTTGATGAGGACAGAACTCTGTACAAAAAACTCAACAAGGAACTGATTATCGTTTCGGAAGTTACAGAAAAAGCCGATATGGAAAAACTCAAAGCGATGATAACACAGCACATTCAGGCAACGGATTCCGAAAAGGCGAAGCGTATACTGGCGGATTTTGAACACTATCTGCCGAAATTCAAGAAGATTATCCCTCGTGACTACAAGACCATCATGGAAGAAATTGCCGTATTTGAGGGCAAGGGATTAAATCTGGACGAGGCAAAAATCGAAGCCTTTTACCGTCTTACGGGCAAGCAATAAGGAGGGGCAACCATGGGAAAACCGACAGGATTTCTGGAATTTGACAGAGAAGAAGCAAAAGCATTTTCCGTAAAGGAACGTATCCGCAATTACCGTGAATTTCATCAGCCGTTGAGCGATACCGAACAGAAACATCAGGCATCAAGATGTATGGAATGTGGCGTACCGTTTTGTCAGTCAGGCATGATGATAGGCGGAATGATATCGGGTTGTCCGCTGAATAATCTCATTCCCGAATGGAATGACTTACTGTACAGAGGAGCATGGAAACTTGCCTATGAACGGTTGCGTATCACCAACAATTTTCCTGAATTTACCAGCCGTGTCTGCCCTGCTTTATGCGAAAAAGCCTGTACCTGCGGAGCAAACGGCGAAGCTGTCACCGTGCGGAACAATGAATATGCGATTGTCGAAAAAGCTTATGCCGAGGGATTTGCCAGAGCTTGTCCCCCACAGGTCCGTACAGGCAAGACCGTAGCCGTTATCGGTTCGGGGCCTGCGGGACTTGCCGTAGCCGACCAGCTTAACCGCAGAGGACACAGCGTGACGGTCTTTGAACGTTCTGACCGTGTGGGCGGTCTGATGATGTACGGTATCCCCAACATGAAACTGGAAAAACAGATTATTCAACGCAGGGTAGGTATTATGAAAGAAGAAGGTATCGTATTCAGAACAAACGTCAATGTCGGAAAAGATATCGGTGCACAAGAAATACTGCATAGTTTCGACAGGGTTGTTCTGGCTTGCGGTGCGTCAAACCCCCGTGACATCAACGTCACGGGGAGGGAGGCAAAAGGCATTTATTTTGCGGTGGATTTCCTGAAATCGACTACAAAAGCTCTGCTGGACAACAATTTACAGGACGGCAGTTATATTTCCGCCAAAGGAAAGCATGTCATGGTCATCGGTGGCGGTGATACGGGTAACGACTGTGTGGGAACATGTGTCCGTCACGGAGCAGAATCCGTCATACAGCTGGAAATGATGCCGAAATTGCCCGATGTCCGTTCGGAAAACAATCCATGGCCACAGTGGCCGAGGGTCTGCAAGACGGACTATGGTCAGGAAGAAGCTATTGCGGTATACGGCAGTGACCCGAGAATCTATCAGACAACGGTAAAGGAATTTCTTAAAGACGAACAGGGAAATCTGACAGGTGCGGTATTGGTTGACCTCTCTCACGAAAGGGACGAAAACAGCGGACGACTTGTTATGAAACCTGTTGACGGCAGTGAACATACCGTTGATGTGGAACTGGTTCTGATTGCGGCGGGCTTTCTGGGCAGTGAAAACTATGTTACCGAGGCTTTCGGTGTCACAACCGACAACCGCAGCAACATTGCCACAGAAAAAGGCAGACACGTTACCAATATTCCGCAGATTTTTACCGCAGGTGATGTTCATTCGGGACAGTCGCTGGTTGTCAGGGCAATCCGTGACGGTCGGGACTGTGCCAGAGAAGTCGATGAAAGTCTGATGGGCTATACCAA
>CACYBZ010000187.1 GCA_902772795.1 uncultured Ruminococcus sp.
AGAGTGCTTGAAATTGCCGGTGCATATAAAGCTGACGACAGCTATGACCAAGCAAAAGAAAAAGAAGTTATCATCGGTGTCTATCGCTTGACAATGAAAAGTAACAGCGACAACTTCCGTCAGAGTTCAATCCAGGGCGTTATGAAGCGTGTCAAAGCAAAAGGTGCTACTGTTATTGTTTATGAACCTACACTTGAAGATGGTACCACATTCTTTGGCAGTAAGGTTGTCAATAATTTAGAAAAGTTTAAGAAGATGTCCCAAGCCATTATTGCCAACCGTTATGACAGCTGTCTTGATGATGTGCAGGATAAGGTCTATACGAGAGATTTGTTCAGAAGAGATTGATAGATTCGGGTGACGAGTATTGAAAAAGAAAAAAAAAGCAAAAAAGCTTTGTTTTGCAGCATCAAGCGGTGGACATTTTGAACAATTACTGATGTTGAAACCTTTGATGGAGCAATATGATAGTTTCATTATTACCGAAAAGACCTTATATTCAGCTAAGGTCGATGACAAAAAAATGTATTATATGAAACAGGTTAATCGTAAAGAAAAAACTTTTGCTTTTAAGTTGTTGGCCAATGCTTTCAAATCGCTGTTTATTTATATAAAAGAACGGCCGGATGTGGTTATTACTACCGGCGTGCTGGCAATGATACCGATTTGTTTACTGGCAAAGCTGTTCCGGAAGAAGCTGATCTATATCGAAAGTTTTGCGAAAGTGACCAGTCCGACAGAAACAGGAAGGTTTTTGTATAAGTATGCCGACAGATTTTATGTTCAATGGGAATCCATGAAGGAGTTTTATCCGGATGCGATCTATCTTGGTGGAATATATTGAGGTAATGACATGATATTTGTAACGCTTGGTTCACAAAAATTTCAGTTTAATCGTCTTTTAACAGCACTGGATAAGCAGGTGTCAGAAGGAAAGATAAAAGATACAATTTTTGCTCAAACAGGCTACAGTGATTATCTGCCGCATCATTTTGAATATAAGCAGTTTATGGACAGAGATGAGTTTGCTCGTATGCAAACCTCTGCTGATATTATTATTACTCATGGCGGAACAGGTGCTATTGTAGGTGCGTTGAAAAAAGGGAAAAAGGTTATTGCCGTTCCTCGTCTTTCAAAGTATGGGGAACATGTGGATGACCACCAGCTTCAGATAATCGAGGAATTTGTCAAAGCGGGTTTTATTCTTGAGTGTCAGAACTGTGATGATTTATTTGTTGACATTCAGAAGATTAGGGATTTGAAGCTGTCTGAGTATAAAAGTAATACGCAGTCGTATATTGACAGCATAAGTGAGTTTATAAATGAATTGTAGGTGTGGTCAATGATAAAGCTACTATATACGATCAACGGATTAAGGGTCAACGGTATGAGTGCAGTCATTATGCAGTATATAACTCATCTTGATCCTGAAGAATACAGTATCTCACTTTTTACGGATGAGATCGCCCCGCAGTTTATGCCTATCCTCGAAAAATATAATGTGGAGATAATAAGATCAGAAAACAGGCGTAAGAACCAGATTGCATATTATAGTGAACTGAAAAATATACTGAAATCCCACAATTTTGATATTATTCACGCTCATGGAAACAGTGCGACATTGGCAGTTGAAATGTCAGCGGCTAAAAAGTGCGGTGTAAATGTTCGCATTGCACACAGCCATAATACTACCTGCGTACATAAAATATACGATAAAATGCTCAGACACAAATTCTACCAATCATATACACATGGTATCGGATGCGGAGAAGAAGCAGGAAAGTGGCTTTTTGGTTCTCATCCGTATGTTGTGATAAAAAACGGAATTGATCTGAACCGTTTTGCATTTGACAAAGAAAAAGGTGTTGCTGTCAGAAAGCAGCTTGATATAGATGACAAAAAAGTGATCGGCCATATAGGACGGTTTACGGATCAAAAAAACCATACATATATTCTTGATGTATTCAAGCGTTACCATGAGCGTGAACCTGATTCCGTATTGCTTCTGGTTGGTGACGGACCTTTAGAAGAAAACATAAAATGCAGAGCAGAAGAGATGGGGGTTGCCGATCATGTGATTTTTGGCGGGACTACATCTGACACATCGGCATTTTATTCCGCAATGGATCAATTCGTCTTTCCGTCAAAGTTTGAAGGAGTTCCTCTGACGCTTGTTGAAGCACAGGCAAACGGTCTTCCGTGTCTGATAAGTGACTGTATCAGCAGAGAGGTCATACAAACAGACCTGATAACCGTTCTTGAACTGAATGATATAAACGAATGGGCAGAACATATTGTTCTACAAAAACGTGACCGTACTGAGCAAAGCAGAAAATCGGTATTGCAGCTTGAAAAATCAGGCTTTGGTCTTGAGGGCGTTATCAAAGAGATAGATACATTATATAAAACTTCGTTATCAAGGAGTGCACAATGAGAATCACAAAAGACTTTAAGGAATTTACTGCCGGGGGCGGTATCGGAAAGAAAATA
>CACYBZ010000188.1 GCA_902772795.1 uncultured Ruminococcus sp.
AATCTATTCTGCGGTTACGGGCAGAACCTATGAGGAAATTGAAAAGGAATTTGAGGGAAAAGGCTACGGCGATTTCAAAACCGCAGTAGGAGAAGCTGTCATTGAGGAACTGCGACCTGTTCAGGAAAAATTCGGAAAATATATTCAGGACAAAGCCTATCTGAAAGAATGTTATGAAAAATCCGCTGACATTGCCAGAAAAATTTCACAGAGAACACTGGATAAAGCAATGAAGAAAATAGGATTTGTTCTTAAATGAAACCAGCATATAAAAAATCCGTCGGGCGTATTGTTTCCGTGGTTATCATCGGGGTAATGGTATGGATTTCTGAGTCGGTACACTCCAGAGAAGTTATTTTCCCTGAAATTTCAGCGATTTGTCTTGGAACGTTAATAGCTCCCCGATTTGCGTGGAATACTTCCAAAGTGAGAATGATTGTCAGTATTACTCTGTGTGCTGTATGCGGATATGCTATTTCTGTATATCTGCCACTGCATATCTATGGTAAATTACTGATAGCTTTCATCACAGGAAATATCGTACTGATACTTTCCAAAACAGGATTTGTTCCTATGCTATCCGCCATTATACTGCCTGTCGTACTGAAAACGGACAGCATCACTTATCCGCTGTCAGCTGTGGCTCTTACAACGGTTATCGTTGCGGTGTTGTTGCTGTTGGAAAAGTTCGGTGTGAAAGAACACTTCTCTTTTACACCGAATCAGTTTCATTACTCAACAGACGGTATTGCCTTACTCAAGAGATTTCTGATTTATGCTGTACTTTCCTGTCTTTCCGTTGTCAGTAACTGTATGATAGCTCTGGCACCCCCTCTGGTTGTTGCCTTTACGGAACTTTGTCACCCCGAAAGCAAAATCAGAAAATATCCTGTTAACATCTGCTTCCTGATGACAATTTCGGCATTTGTAGGAGAAATAACCCGTAGAATTTTCTGTACTTTTTACGGACTGCCGTTATTTTTCGGTGTGGTTCTGGCTGTAAGTATCATGATTGTGATTTTTGATACACTGAAAGTCTACATTCCCCCTATGCTTGCCATTACTACCCTTGCCTATCTTGTCAAGGCTGACACTGTGCCCTATACGGTACAGATAACAACAGGTTTTTCTGTACTGACGGTATGTGCTCTACTGTTTTTCCGTCAGAAAAAAGCGGAGAAAATACGGACATGAAAAATCTGCTCTGTCTGAAACTTTAACATATGTGTTTAAGGGCTTCGCCCTTAAAAATCCCACAAAGAGCTTTGCCCCTTGACCCCACCACTTCCCTCAAAGTGGACAAAACTTTTTATTGTCATAGCTATACAGTGAGAAAATCATTCCAACCGCACAGGTGGAAAAATTTCATAAAGTGAAATATACTATTAAAGGAGGAATTTTAATGGATTTTTTGGAATTGGTAAAAAAGAGATATTCCTGTCGTGGGTTCAAAGATATTCCGGTTGAGGAATCAAAAATAGAAGCCTTACTGGAATTTGCACGACTTGCACCGACAGCCGTCAATTTTCAACCGCAAAGAATACTGGTTATTACCAGCAAAGAAAAAATAAAAAGTCTTGAAACAACAGGCTGTACCAAATTTACTTTTGATGCACCGTTGTTAATGGCTGTCTGTTACGATAAGGAAGTATCGTGGAAAAGACGCTTTGACGGCATGGATATGGGTGTTGTAGATGCCAGTATTGTTACTACTCATCTTATGCTGGGAGCTGTGGAACTGGGACTCGGCAGTACATGGGTAGGTGCTTTCGATCCCAAAATCGCCGAAGAAGTTCTGGATATTCCCGATAATTATGAACTTGTCGCCTTGTTGCCGATTGGTTATCCTGGCGTAAATCCTGGAAACCGACACTTTGAACGCAACAACATTGATGATTTTTCCTTCAGAAATGAATTCGAATAAAAACGTCTTGCAGACCGTCACAGAATTTGTCGTTTAAGGGCTTTGCCCTTAAAAATCCTATCAGGGGCTTTGCCCCTGAACCCCACAAGGGGCTTTGCCCCTTGACCCCACAAGCCTTTGAAAAGGCTTGACCGAAACTTTTAAGGCGAAATCTGCTGTCGCAGATTTCGGACAATGTAGAGAGAAAAATCCGAAC
>CACYBZ010000189.1 GCA_902772795.1 uncultured Ruminococcus sp.
AAATCAAGAAGGATTTTTGGACATATTCCCTGAAAAATTCCCAAAACAGAAATTTTCTTTTCCTGTTCTTTGTCAAAAACAATTTACAAATATTACTTGAAAATTTATGTATTTCGTGTTATAGTAATGAACGAATTCAATATAATTCCCCCTAAACGCATGGATAAAGACCAGTAGCAGTGGTATCTTGACAATCTTTACAGAGAGAATATCGTCAGGCTGAGAGTATATTCATTGATTTTACCGTTGCGAAATTTCACTTTTGAGCGGTTGTTCTGAACATTCTTGTATCAGTAGGAACAAACGGCTGACCCCGTTACAGGTCGCTTGAGTGTTTGCTTTTAAGCAAAAATGAGGGTGGTAACACGGAAGTCTTTTCTGCTTTCGTCCCTTTTTCGGGACGGAAGTTTTTTTATTGTTCCGTCTTTTGCCGTCATCATGCCGACAAGCCTACACCATATTTCAGAAAGGAATGAAAAGCATGAAAAATCAACTCGAAGAAATCCGCAAATCGGCTTTGGCAAGCATTAAATCCGCTGAGGTCTTGTCGGATATTGAAGCACTGCGGGTAAAATGTCTGGGAAAAAAAGGTGAACTGACAAGTATTCTCAAACAGATGGGAAAACTTTCTCCCGAAGAAAGACCCGTCATTGGTCAGCTCGCCAACGAAATCAGAAGTAAAATCGAACAGACCATAGACGAAAAAACCAAGGAAATCAAGGCAAAGGAACAAGAGAAAAAACTCCTTGCCGAAAAAATAGATGTTACTTTACCCGGAAAACCTGTAAAACTGGGAAGCCGTCACCCGCTTACCGTCGTTCTTGACGACATCAAAGAAATTTTCATCGGTATGGGATTTGATATTGTTGACGGCCCTGAAGTAGAACTCGACTATTATAACTTTGAAGCTCTGAACATTCCCAAAGACCACCCTGCCAGAGATACACAGGATACTTTCTACATTACCGACAACATTCTGTTGAGAACACAGACTTCTCCCGTACAGATAAGAGTCATGGAAAAACAAAAACCCCCTATCCGCATTATTTCTCCCGGTCGTGTTTACAGAAGTGACGCTGTTGACGCTACTCATTCTCCCGTATTCCACCAGATTGAAGGATTAGTCGTTGACAAAGGCATTACCTTTGCTGACCTGAAAGGTACACTGGAAACTTTCGTCAAGAGATTATACGGCGAAGACACTGTTGTCCGTTTTCGCCCTCACCATTTCCCGTTTACCGAACCGTCTGCCGAACTTGATGTACAGTGTTTCAACTGTCACGGTGAGGGTTGCCGTCTGTGTAAGGGTGAAGGCTGGATTGAAATTCTGGGCTGCGGTATGGTACACCCTGATGTACTCCGTAACGGCGGTATCGACCCCGAAGAATACAGCGGTTTTGCTCTCGGATACGGACTGGAAAGAGTCTGTATGAGAAGATACGGCATTGATGACTTACGCTTGTTCTTTGAAAATGATGTCAGATTTTTAAAACAGTTCGATTAATTCATAAAACGCTGTTTTGCCAAAGAATTTGCTATCGCAAATTCTCACCGAAAGTTTTGTCCGACTTTTTCAAAAGTCGGTGGGGTCAAGGGGCAAAGCCCCTTGCGGGATTTTTAAGGGCGGAGCCCTTAAACTAACGAAAGGAAACGATAGATTATGAATCTTTCAATGAGATGGCTCAAAGAGTTTGTAGATATTGATGAAAACCTGACACCCAGAGCTTTTTCTGAAGCAATGACAATGAGCGGGTCTAAGGTCGAAAATTATGAAATTGAGGGCGAAAACATCAAGAATGTCGTTGTCGGCAAAGTCCTCGGCATTGAAAAACACCCCGACGCTGATAAATTACTGGTCTGTCAGGTAGATGTCGGCGAAGAAAATCCTATACAGATTGTCACAGGTGCTAAAAATCTTACCGTCGGCGACCTCGTTCCCGTTGCCAAAGATAAATCCGTACTTAACAACGGCACCAAAATCACAAAAGGAAAATTACGTGGCGTTCCCAGTTTCGGTATGATGTGTTCCGTTGCCGAAATCGGTGTTACTGTCAACGACTTTCCCTATGCTATTGAAGACGGCATCTGGGTATTGCAGGAAGATTGTCAGGTCGGTGACGATATCCGAACGGTAACAGGATTCAACGATACCAAAATCGAATTTGAAATTACCTCCAACCGTCCCGACTGTTTTTCCGTCATCGGTCTTGCCAGAGAAGCATCAGCAACTTTTGACAAACCGCTGAAATTGCATACCCCTGTTGTCAAAGGCGGTAACGGTGACTGCACCAGTATGCTTGATGTCAAAATTGAAAATCCTGAACTGTGCAAAATATACAGTGCCAAAATCGTCAAGAATGTAAGAGTAAAACCCTCTCCCCGCTGGTTGCGTGAAAGACTGAGAGCTATGGGTGTCCGTCCTATCAACAACATTGTCGATATTACCAACTATGTCATGCTGGAATACGGTCAGCCTATGCACGCTTTTGACCTGCGTTTTGTCGATGAAGCAAAAATCCGTGTCCGTCTTGCCAGGGACGGCGAAATCATTACCACGCTTGACGGTGTGGAAAGAACACTCAATTCTACCAACCTTGTCATTGCCGATGCTAACAAACCTATCGCCATCGCTGGTGTTATGGGCGGTGAATATAGCGGTATTGTCAACGATACCACTACCATTATTTTTGAATCCGCCAACTTCTCAGGTTCGTCTGTCAGACTTACCGCCAAACAACAGGGTATGCGTACCGATGCCAGTGCCAGATATGAAAAAGGTCTTGACCCTAATTCTGTACTGCCTGCCCTCGACAGAGCCTGTGAACTGGTCGAAATGCTTGATGCCGGTGACGTTATGGACGGCATTATCGTTGACAAACACTTTGACGAAAATGCCAGAGTAACCATTCCTTTTGAACCTGAATGGACAAATCAGTTCTTAGGTACAGATATTTCCGCACAGGATATGATTACCTACCTTGAAAAACTGGATTGTCAGGTAGAAAACGGTATAATTACCGTTCCCACATTCCGCCCTGACTTACAGCACAAAGCCGATATTGCCGAAGAAATTGCCAGATTTTACGGTTATAACAACATCAAAACAACCTCTGTTTCAGGCGGTTCTCAGGGTAAATACTCCCCCCGTCAGAAATTCGACAAAACATTATCGCAAAGTATGCTGGCTATGGGACTCAGCGAAATTCTCACCTACTCCTTTATCAGTCCCAAATATTACGACAAAATCTTAATGCCTGAAAATGACGTTCTGCGTAACTCTGTCGTTATCAGAAATCCCCTCGGCGAAGATACCAGCGTAATGAGAACCACTGTACTTCCCTCCATGATGGAAATTCTTGCCAAAAACTACAACAACCGTAATACAGACGTTTATCTGTATGAAATGTGCCGTGAATATATTCCCACCGAACCCGACAAGTTACCGTTAGAAAAAAATGTACTTGTTGCAGGTATGTATGGTAATGATGTCGATTTCTTTACCGCAAAGGGTATTCTTGAAGAACTTCTGTTCAAAGCAGGTCTGAAAGATTATGACATTCAGGCAAGCAGTGAAGAATATACGTTCCACCCCGGAAGATGTGCTGTACTGCGTGTCGGCGGTGAACAACTCGGCGTTATCGGTGAAGTTCACCCGAAATGTGCTGAAAATTACGGTATCAATACCAAAGTCTATATCTTCCGCATTGATACAGACATTTTATACAAATACGCTCAGAACGAAAAACACTATACACCACTTCCCAAATATCCTGCTGTTACCCGTGACATCGCCCTTATCTGTAACGAAACCATTCCCGTTATTGAACTACAGAAAACCATTGAAAAAGCAGGCGGAAAAATTATTGAACTGGTCAAACTCTTTGACGTTTATCAGGGAAAGCAGATAGAGGCAGGTAAAAAGAGTGTCGCTTTCAATGTGACAATGAGAAGTAAAGACAGCACACTTACCGACGAACAGGCAAACACATCTATGAAAAAAATCATGGACGCTCTGGAAAAAATCGGGGCAACACTCCGTTCTTAAATAAATTATACCGACGGAAAAACAAATTCAGACAGTATTCTGTTGCTTTTTGTGCGGAATTGTTGTATGATTAGTGTGTCGAACTGATTTAACGGAGGTGTCTTATATGGAAACAAAAACGATGATATTTTCCCTCAACAATGACAACGATGTGATGAAAAAACAACTGCAAATCGTCTATGACGCATTAAAGGAAAAAGGCTATAACCCCACCAGTCAACTGGTCGGCTATCTTCTTTCTGGGGACCCTACATACATCACCACACACAAAAGTGCCAGAAAAATTATCAGCAGTTTTGACCGCAATGACATTATTGAAAATCTTTTGAAATCTTATCTCAAGTAATCATTAGAAAAGTGATACTACAGAAAATATCCCCTTTCCTGAGCAAAAAGGGGATATTTTTCTGTCGGACAACGCTGTTTTCTTCAGCCACAGACAAACACACTCAACAGAAAACACGCTTTCAACAGTAATGTCTGAAACACTTTTAACGAACCGTGTATAAAAATATGAAAAAGTTATGAAAATTTACATTGTCAACTTGAAAATAAAGCAGAAGTATTGTATTATATAAGGGTACTATCTGTAACAATTACAGGAATTTAGGAGGACATGACATGGCAACAACGTTTTCAGAAAAATATTTGTCAGGATTTGTCAGCAGTGAAGAATATGACGCATTACAGACACAGGTAAAGTCTGCACACGATTTACTGCATAACGGTACAGGTCTGGGCAATGATTTTACAGGCTGGCTGACACTCCCCACCGACTACGACAAAGACGAATTTTCCAGAATCAAGGCGGCAGCCGAAAGAATCAAGCAAAATACAGACGTATTCATTGTTATTGGTATCGGCGGTTCTTATCTCGGTGCAAGGGCAGCGATTGAGTTCCTGAAGTCACCCAATTACAATGCGTTGAAAAAAGATACTCCCGACATCTACTATGTAGGTAACAGTATCAGTTCATCACATCTCGCTGAAATTATGGATATCTGTGAGGGAAAAGATGTTTCTATCAATATGATTTCCAAATCAGGTACTACTACCGAACCTGCTATTGCGTTCCGAGTATTCAGAAAAATGCTGGAAGACAAGTACGGCAAAGACGGTGCCAAACAAAGAATTTTCTGTACCACTGACAAGGCAAAAGGTACTTTGAAAGCTCTGGCTGACAAAGAAGGTTATGAAACTTTCGTTGTTCCCGATAACGTAGGCGGACGTTTTTCTGTTCTGACCGCTGTAGGACTTTTGCCGATTGCCGTTTCCGGTGCAGACATTGACGCACTCATGGCAGGAGCAAGAAAAGCACAGAATGATTTCAACAACGATGACCTTTCTACCAACGATTGTTACAAATATGCAGCAACAAGAAACATTCTTAACAGAAAAGGAAAGAGTGTCGAAATTCTTGTCAGCTATGAACCGGCTTTCACTATGATGACAGAGTGGTACAAGCAGTTGTTCGGTGAGAGTGAGGGTAAAGACAACAAGGGTATTTTCCCTGCAGGTGTTGTTTTCTCCACAGACCTTCATTCTATGGGACAGTTCATTCAGGAAGGCACAAGATGTATGTTTGAAACAGTAGTCAACATCAAAAAGCCTAAGAGAAAAATTGTTCTTGATAAACTGGAAAACGATATTGACGGACTGAACTTCCTTTCGGGTAAAACAATGGATTTCGTCAACAAAAAAGCCTTTGAAGGTACAGTACTGGCACACAATGACGGCGGTGTTCCCAATATCCTGCTTGAAGTAGAAGAAATGACAGAATCTGAACTCGGTTATCTGATTTATTTCTTTGAAAAAGCCTGTGCTATCAGCGGTTATATGCTTGGTGTCAATCCGTTCAACCAGCCCGGCGTAGAAAGCTATAAGAAAAATATGTTCGCTCTGCTCGGTAAACCCGGCTATGAGGCACAAAAAGAAGCGTTGGAAAAAAGACTGAAATAAATCACTTATTATCACTGTGCCACACCGTGTGGCTTTTTAGGAGGATTTCTGCTATGGTAACTTTACTTATCGGACACAAAGGTTCGGGTAAAACAAAAAAATTGATTTCGCTGGCAAATGAAGCAGTAACAAAATCAGCAGGTAATGTTGTCGTCATTGAAAAAGGAGCTAAACTCACCTATGACGTTACCCACAAGGCAAGACTGATTGATACTGACCAGTATAAAATTTCCGGTTATGATATGCTGTTCGGCTTTATCAGCGGTATCTGTGCAGGTAACTATGACGTAACGGATATCTTTGTTGATTCTACTTTCAAAATCTGTTCCAAAGATATGACGGCTCTCTCTGATTTCGTTCTCAAGGTCAAAAACCTTTCTGAAAACGCTGAAACCAATATTACTTTCCTCATTTCGGCGGACAAAGAAGAACTTCCCGAAATCGATGTAGAAATGGCTGTACTGTAATTGATTTCTTGATTCAAAAGATAAATCCCTCAAAGAAAACTGTGGTTTTCCTTGAGGGATTATTTTTTTTATCCCTGTTTACA
>CACYBZ010000190.1 GCA_902772795.1 uncultured Ruminococcus sp.
ATTGCCTATACTTTCCTGCCAAAGAAACCTTCTCTTATCCAACATGATAAAAAAGCACTTGTTCAGTATTAAGTGAAAAAATTCATTTTCAAGAACAGAAAAAGCTGCATGCTCATAAGTGAAACTATATCTCTTAAAATACCTTTAGTTTTTTATCAGCGAGATAATAAATATTAAAATGTATAGAATTTCAATATATCAGATAGTATATATTATAAAATCGTTTATTATTTTAATTTTTCATCGAACTCACGTTAATCTTAACAACAAAAAAGACACATAGCCGAAAAAACAGACGGTTATGTGTCTTTATTGTTTTATTGAACTTTTTCATGGATAGCATCTTGCAGTATGCGGAACAGTTCACGCAGACGAACAACATCTTTTTTCAGATACAGATAGCCGAACAAAGCTTCGATACCTGTTGCCATATGATAATCGTTTCTGTCAGCGTGCTTCGGCGTTGAATGCACTTGTGCATTTCTGCCACGCTTATATATGGTAAGTTCTTCCTCTGTAAGATACGGCTGTAACAGAGAAAAACATTCTGCCTGAAACCGACAGTTGACAACACGGACTTTTCGGCTGTTGAGTTGTCCCACAGGACGGTTTGCCAGTGAAATAATATATTCCCTTACCATAAGGTCATACACACTGTCACCGATAAAGGAAAGTGTCAGCGGTGACAGTTGTCGTAAGTCTATGCTGTCTGACAACAGTGTGTCGTCATTCAACAAAATCAAATTCGAGTTCATAAATGGATACCGTATCTCCTTCATTAATGCCCGCCTCACGCAATGCGTCAATCACTCCGCCGTTAATGAGTACCCTTTGAAAATACTGTAAGGATTCATAATCATCAAAGTTGACGGATTTCATAATATTGAAAAGCCATTTTGCTTCGACAAAATAGACATTGTCGTGTTTGGTGATTCTGACCTGATTTTTATCTATTTTTTCAACCTCTGCAACAGGCACAGGGTCAGCTTCATAACGGGTAATGGGAGGCAGTTTGCTGAGCATTTCCAGAATTTTATTCAACAGTTTGTCAACGCCCTCATTGATGGGTGCCATTATCGGAAAAAATTCATAACCTTTTTCTTCGACGAAATTTCTGAAAGTTTCTATCTGTTCATCTGTAGCAAGGTCGCATTTGTTACCAGCCACTATCATAGGTCGTCTGGCAAGTTCAGGATTGAATTTTTCCAGTTCACGGTTGATGATTTCAAAATCTTCCTGCGGATTTCTTGCCTCACTGCCGGAAACGTCTACCACATGAACCAGCATACGACATCTTTCAACGTGTCGCAGAAACTGATGCCCAAGACCTGTACCTTCCCATGCACCCTCGACAAGTCCGGGAATATCTGCCATGACAAAGGAACGCCCCTCCCCCATGCTGACAACCCCAAGAACAGGCGTGATAGTGGTAAAATGGTAGTTGGCAATGACGGGTTTCGCCTGGCTCACAACAGAAACCAGTGTACTTTTACCGACATTCGGAAAACCAACCAGACCAACATCGGCAAGAAGTTTCAGTTCAAGGGTGACTTCATATTCTTCACCGGGCATACCCGGTTTGGCAAAACGGGGAACTTGTCTTGTCGGAGTGGCAAAATGAATATTTCCCCAACCGCCGTTACCGCCTTTGGCGACAAGTACAGGGGCATTTCCTGAAACATCTGCCAGCAGGCGACCGCTTTCACAATCCTTGACGAGCGTACCACGGGGAACTCTGATGATAAGATTTTCAGCATTTTTTCCCGAACTACGTCTTGACTTCCCGTTTTCGCCTTTCTGAGCGATATATTTTCGTTTATAGCGGAAATCAGCGAGGGTGGAAAGGTTGTCGTCCGCAAGAAAACAGATACTTCCGCCTCTTCCGCCGTCACCGCCGTCCGGGCCACCCGCAGCAACGTATTTTTCACGATGAAACGACACCGCACCGTCACCGCCGTCACCTGCTTTGATAAATATTTTGGCTTTATCCACAAACATTCTGTTCACAACCTTTCTTTTGTTTACTTTTTAAGGGCTTCGCCCTTAAAAATCCCACAAGGGGCTTTGCCCCTTGACCCCACCGACTTTTGAAAAAGTCGGACAAAACTTTTTATGAAAATCTGCCATAGCAGATTTTCGTGGAAAATGCTGTTTCCGTTCAGCGAATAATTAAGGGACGAATGAATCTGAAAATTCAATCCGTCCCAAAGTTGCACAAACAAATGATTACTGTTCTACGGTATAAACGCTTACACGTTTTCTGTCACGACCGAAACGCTCGTAACGGACAACACCGTCAATCTTTGCAAAAAGCGTATCGTCTGAACCAAGACCGACATTTTCACCGGGATGAATATGTGTGCCACGCTGTTTGTAAAGAATGTTTCCTGCTTTGACAAACTGACCGTCTGCACGCTTAGCACCTAATCTTTTTGACTCGGAATCACGACCGTTCTTTGTGGAACCCATACCTTTTTTATGAGCCAAAAGCTGTATGTTGATGTTTAACATTTATCTACACCTCCGTAGTTTTTACCATGATATAATCGGAATACTGTTCCTCCATAAGGAGCATATGCAACTTGAACCCCTGTAATATGTCACGACAGGCAAGTGCTTGATTTGAGAAAACTCTCAGATAAATATTTCCGTCCTCCGCCGTAGCTTCGGCAGAAATTTTCATAATTTCTGTGATAGTGTTGGCTGCCATCAGCCCCGCCGAGGATATCGCCGCACACACAATATCACTGCCACTCTCCGCATATCCCGAATGACCTGAAAGTCGGAAACCGACCAGTTCACCATTGGCGAGAGTATACAAATTGACTTCAATCATTAAGCGTTGATAGACTGGATTTCAACCTTGGTATAAGGCTGTCTGTGACCCATCTTTCTTTTTTCGCCTTTTTTGGGTTTGTACGTTGCTACAGTGATTTTTTTACCTTTACCTGTCTTGAGCACTTTAGCGGTAACGCTTGCACCGTCAACATAGGGTGTACCTGCTTTGATACCGTTATCGTTTGCTACAGCAACAACTTTGAATTCCACTGTTGAATCATCTTCAGCATTGAGCTTCTCAACGAAAACAACATCACCGTTGGCTACTTTATACTGTTTGCCACCTGTTTCGATAATTGCGTACATATTGTTGTACCACCTTTTTAGTTAAGACTCGCTACTTGCAGGCGGAAAATCTTTTCACTTCTCAAAGCCTGAAATAAGCGGTATGACTATTCTAACAAACAACCTTTACTTTGTCAATA
>CACYBZ010000191.1 GCA_902772795.1 uncultured Ruminococcus sp.
AAAAATCCGAACGAAGTGAGCCACAAAAAGTTTTGTCCAACTTTTTCAAAAGTTGGTGGGGTCAAGGGGCAACGCCCCTTGGCAGGATTTTCAAGGGTGTAACCCTTGAATCAGGATTTTTAAGTGCGAAGCCCTTAAAACGGTAATATTGCAGATAAAAAAGAAAGTGTATAAGTTCTCAGCAAAGCGGACAACTTATGCACTTTATTTTTATGTTTTTGGGATTTTTGTTCGGAAATTTCAAATTTATATGGAAAATTTGGAAAACCTATGTTACAATAAACCAGTCAGTGTATTTTCCGAAAGACGGTGAAATATGTCAGTAAAAATCAAATTTGTTGATAAACACAGCAAAGCGTTTCAGTCGCAGATTCTGCCCGAAGAAACCTTGATTTCAATTAACGGAAATGAAATTGTCGATGTGCTGGACTATCGCTTTTATCAGACGGTGCGTGAAGCCGTTCTGGTGATTGCGGACACGTCGGGAAACACCAGAACCGTGAACATCAGAAAAGGCGAATATGAAGAACTCGGTCTGGAATTTGAAACCTATCTTATGGATAAACAACATTCCTGTCGGAACAAGTGTATATTCTGTTTCATTGACCAGTTGCCTGAAGGTATGCGGAAAAGTCTGTATTTCAAAGACGATGATTCAAGGTTGTCATTTCTGTTCGGGAACTATATCACGCTTACCAACCTTTCACAGCACGAAATTGATCGCATTATCAAAATGCACATCAGTCCTATCAATGTTTCTGTTCATACGACAAACCCTGAACTGCGTTGCCGTATGATGAATAACCGCTTTGCGGGAAAAGCTCTGGACGTGTTGCCTGAACTGGCTGAGGCGGGTATCAAAATCAACTGTCAGATAGTATCCTGTCCGAATATCAATGACGGCACAGAACTCGAAAGAACATTGACGGATTTGGAAAAACTGTATCCGTCTGTGGAGTGTATTGCGGTAGTACCTGTCGGACTTACACGCTATCGTGAGGGACTGTATCCGCTGGAGGAGTATACACCGCAGAGTGCAGAAGAAACATTGCAGTTAATTGAAAAGTATGGAGATGAGTACAAAAAAAAGTACGGAAACAGAATTGTCTTTGCCTCAGACGAATTCTTTCTGAAAGCAGACAGGGAAATTCCCGAAGCGGACTATTATGAAGATTTCGCTCAGCTGGATAATGGTGTAGGGTTGCTGTCTTTGCTGAGAGAAGAATTCCTGTACGCCCTTGAGGACGAAATACCGCCTGAAAAAGCGGTGAGTGTGTCGATAGCGTGCGGAACAGGCGTGGCGGATTTCATGAAAGCACTTGTCGGCAAGCTCACAGAGAAATTTCCGCAGGTGACGGTGAATGTCTACGGCATACAGAATGATTTCTTCGGTGGAGGAATCAATGTGTCAGGTCTGATTACGGGCGTTGACCTTATCCGTCAGCTGAAAGGCAGAAATCTGGGTGAAAGACTGCTTATTCCAAGTGTCATGCTACGGTATGAGGGGGATTTGTTTCTTGATGATGTTTCGCTCAGTGAGGCAGAAGAAGCATTGAAGATAAACATAACTGCTGTCAACAACAGCGGTGAAGAACTGTTGCGGACAATTCTGCAATGACGGATTGTCGGGCAACGTGCGAACGGTAAAGGAGGTTTTTTTCATATGGCAAGACCCGTTATCGCAATAGTAGGTCGTCCGAATGTGGGAAAATCGACGCTTTTCAATAAACTGGTAGGCGAAAGAATATCCATTGTTGACGATACTCCGGGGGTTACCCGTGACAGAATTTATGCTAAAGTGGAATGGCTGAACAAAACAGCCGATATCATCGACACAGGCGGTATTGAACCTTATTCTGACGACATCATTCTACAACAGATGAGAAGACAGGCGGAACTGGCGATAGTTGCCAGTGATGTCATTATTTTCGTGACAGATATCCGAAGCGGAGTGGTGGCTACCGATGAGGAAGTGGCTTCCATGCTCGTCAAAAGCGGAAAACCGATTGTTCTTTGTGTCAACAAGTGCGACAAAATCGGCGAACCTCAGCCTGAATTCTATGAGTTCTATAATCTCGGACTCGGTGACCCTATACAGGTATCTTCCATACACGGTTACGGTACGGGTGACTTACTCGAAGAAGTGTTTTCCCATATTCCCGAAAGTGCGTGGGAAGACGATGAGGGAACAGTTATCCATGTTGCCGTTATCGGTAAACCGAATGTCGGCAAAAGCTCATTGATTAATCGAATTGTCGGTGAAGAACGCTGTATTGTTTCCAATGTTGCAGGCACAACAAGAGATGCCATAGATACGACGGTAGAAAACGATTACGGCATATTCAATTTTACCGATACCGCAGGCATGAGAAAGAAAAGCAAAATTGATGACGCTATCGAAAAGTACAGTATCATACGGGCAAAGATGGCAATAGAACGCAGTGACGTATGTGTCATTATGATAGACGCTACACAAGGCTTTACGGAACAGGATTCCAAAGTGGCAGGACTTGCCCACGAAGCAGGGAAAGCGTGTATTATTGCCGTCAACAAATGGGACGCTGTTGAAAAGGACGGCAATACCATGAACGCTTTCAGAAAGAAACTGGAAAATGATTTTTCGTTCATGTCGTATGCCCCGTTTATTTTCATTTCCGCAAAGACGGGACAACGGCTGGACAAGCTTTTTGAACTTATCAGTACGGTAGCCAATGCCAACGCCATGAGAATCAAGACAGGTACACTCAATGACGTTCTTGCCCAGGCGACAGCCAGAGTACAGCCTCCCACAGACAAGGGCAGACGGCTGAAAATCTACTATATGACGCAGGCAAGCACAAAACCTCCCACATTCATCTGTTTTGTCAATTCGGCACAGCTTTTCCACTTTTCCTATCAGCGGTATCTGGAAAACAGAATTCGGGAAACTTTCGGACTGGAAGGAACACCTGTGCGATTCATTATCAGGGAACGTGGCGATAAATCCAATTAAAAATGTCAGCGGATATGGTTTCTGACATTTCCGAAGAACGTCCCCCTCTGGCCGACCTTTTCAGGGCTGACAACGTGAAGTTTCTGCCCGTATACTCCGAAATCTGCGACAGCAGATTTCACCTTAAAAGTTTCGGTCAAGCCTTTTTAAAGGCTTGTGGGGTTGAGGGGCAACGCCCCTCACAGGGGTGCGGGGACAGCGTCCCTGCCAAAAAGGAGGAACTATGAACAGCTTTTTTCAGTTTGTGGCAGGCGGTTGGTGGCAGATTATCCTTACTGTAATTGTTGCCTACCTGCTTGGAAGTATTAATTTTGCTATAATCATAACCAACATCGTCAACAAGGGTAAGGATATCCGTGAAATGGGAAGCGGTAATGCAGGGTTCACCAATGTTCTGCGTTCTGTCGGAAAAGTACCGGCTGTGTTTACCATTGTTTTTGACTTTGTCAAGGCGGTAATCGCTGTCATTGTGGGCGGAATATTGTTTTCCATGATATCTGCTGACGGCGGTATACAGGCACAGGAGTTTTCCGCTTACGGAAAGTATCTGGCAGGACTGTTCTGTATGCTGGGACATATGTTCCCTGTTTATTTCGGTTTCCGTGGCGGTAAGGGTGTCGTCACGATATCGGCACTCATGGCAGTGGCGGAATGGCGGGTGTTCTGCATTGTGCTGACGGTTTTCCTTATCGTGTTCATTATTACCAGAATTATTTCTCTGGGGTCAATTATCGGGGGGGTATGCTATCCCGTTGTGACGTTCTTTCTTACTTTTTTCGTGGACTACCGACCCTCTTTGACAACCAATACACCTCATTCGGTAAATTATGTCATAATTTCAACATTGTTCACACTTTTCATCAGTATTTGTGTTATAGTAAAACATGGCGAAAATATCAAACGATTAGCCAACGGTACGGAAAAGAAAATCACAGCAAAAAAATAACCGTATCGGGGTAAACTTTTTTCAGGAGGCAAAGTGATATGAAGTGCAGTAAATGCGGAAACGAATACGAAAATGAAAACTTTTGTCCGGTGTGCGGATATCCTTCCGAGGACATCGTGAAGAAACGCACCCAGGCAGAAAAATACGCATCTCAGTTCGGGGACGACTTTGAAAACATGGATACCGAAGAAGAAACAGACCGTATTATTGACCGTGCAACACAGGCACAGCAGTATGAGTCGCAGTTCAATTCGGATTACAGTCAGCTTTTCAGCGAATACGCCAAAGAAGCAGACAAGAAATTGAATCAGAACAGTTCTGACAATAATATTTCATCGTCTTCAGAGAAAAAGGAAACTGACGATGAAAGCAATGAAATTTCTTCCAACAGTAAGAAGAATCTCGGCAAATACGATGACGATTATGACGAAGATGAAGACGATGATGACGATGATGATACAAGGTCAACAACACCTGTCATTGTCGTGCTGGTGCTGGTACTGATTTTGTTGATATTCGGTATTGTATGGTTTGTAGTATCGGCAAGCAGTGACAAGTCTTCCGATAACAACAAGGCAACCCAGCCTGTCACCAACGCAGAAGTACAGCAGACAGAAATCCCGACTGTTCCCGTAGCGGTAGCTACTCAGCCTACCATGCCTCCCGCAACGGAAATGCCGACGGCAGAAGTTACCGAAGCGGTCACACAGGAGGAACAGCCCACACAGACAGAAGAAGTCACCGAAGCTTACGACGACGGAAATAACGGGGACTACGAAGAAGAAAACAATGACGGCGAAGGTGATACCGACAATCAGGACGGTGACACACAGGACGGCGGTAACGGTGACATCATTGACGAAGACGGTGACGGTATTCCCGATGACTTTGTTGATGAAGACGGCGACGGTTATGATGACAACACAGGTGTTCTGTGGATTGTCAGAGATACTTAC
>CACYBZ010000192.1 GCA_902772795.1 uncultured Ruminococcus sp.
AATTTCGGGGACGTAAAAAGAAAAACAAACGGAAGTGAGCTACAAAAGTTAGTGGAACTTTTATAGGCAAAGCTTTTGAATAAAAATAGTAGAAAGTCGGGAAGTTGTACTATGACAGGAAATGAAATTCAACACAACAGCGATACACTTCAGCTTTCAGATGAGGCTGTCAAGTTATTTGACAGTTTCAACAATGAAAAAAACTATAAGAAAAATACCCTGCTGTATTTACAGGGAGAACAGGCTGAATATTTTTACTATCTGAAAAGGGGAAGTGTCAAAATATTTGTCAGTTCCGTAGATGGTCTGCAAAAGACGATTTCGATTGTCAGTGACGGCAGTATTCTGGGAGAAGCATCATTTTTTGATGATATGCCCCGCATTTCCTCGGCACAGACGATTACGCCATGTACAATCGTCAGAATAACCCATGAACAGTTGGAAAAGGAATTTGTCAAGAAACCGGAACTGGCGATGTATTTACTGAAAGTACAGGCACAGTCCATTAGAATGTTGTCTATGCAGGTTTCGGGAATGGTATTTACCAAAGCAGACTGTCGCATTGCCAAACAATTACTGAATTCTCAAAAGACAATCAACGGACTTTCAGTTGTACAGCTTACCCACGAAGAACTGGGAAATCTGGTAGGTGTTTCGAGAGTAACGGTGAGTAAGATTCTTAACAGTTTTGCCGAAAGAAATCTTCTGAAAACAGCGTATCGCTATGTCATTATCACAGACAGAGAAAAATTGGAAGAAATTGCTTATCAGGAATAGAGGAGAATTGTTGATGAATACGTTTTTTATTGCTGATTTACATTTTTCAGATATGAACATTATCCGTTATGAAAACCGTCCGTTTTGTTCGGTGACGCAGATGAACAAAACACTGATACGGAACTGGAACAGCGTTGTTACTCAAAAGGATATCGTCTATGTCTTAGGGGATTTCGGTGCAGAGAAAGAGGAAAGTATTCTGCTTTCTGAACTTTTCGGGAAAAAATATCTTGTCAAAGGCAATCATGACACGAATACCAATGAATATTATCGTAAAGCAGGATTTTCAGAAGTCTACGATATGCCTGTCATTTATCAACAGTTCTGGATTTTGTCCCATGAACCGTTATATATCAATGTCAATATGCCGTATGCGAATCTTTTCGGACATATTCATCAATCTCCGTTGTTTAAAGATTACAGCCGTCATCATTTTTGTGTTTCGGCAGAACGGATTGACTACACGCCTGTAACAATGGAAGAAATCCGAAAGAAAATCAGTCAGACAAAATAAAAGTGTTGATTTTTGTACAATATTGTCCATCTGAGGGCAAGACATTCCTAAGCATATCATAGAAAGTTTGTCAAGTGTTTTCGGCAATTTTGGAATATTATCTAAAAAAAGGCAATAAAAGTTGGAACATAATTACTTGACTTAATATCTGTTACGAATTATAATATATAGGCACACCAATTTAGCCAAACACAATATATTGTGTTTGGTTTTGATTTTCGATACAAATTAGGGTAGTGATATTTCAGATAGATTTAAGGAGGAAAGCTGATGATCAAGTGCATTGAAAAGCGTGACGGTCGAAAAACCAATTTCGACCTGAAGAAAATCGCTGATGCTATTTTCAAGGCAGCAAAGGCCGTAGGCGGAAATGACTACGGTGAAGCTGAAAGATTATCACAACAAGTCAAGGATATTATCGAGGCGGAAAATATTGAAAGTCCGACGGTAGAACATATTCAGGATATTGTGGAACGGGTACTCGTCAAGAACGGGCATACCCGAACCGCCAAAGAATATATTCTCTATCGTGCAGAGCGAACGAGAGTCCGTGTGATGAATACCAAACTGATGAAAATTTATGAGGATTTGACATTCAAATCCGCTAAAGATAACGATGTCAAAAGAGAAAATGCCAACATAGACGGTGATACCGCTATGGGAACAATGTTGAAATATGGGTCTGAGGGAGCTAAACAATTCTATGAAATGTACATTCTCAGTCCGGAACACGCTAAGGCACATCGTGAGGGAGATATTCATATTCACGATCTGGATTTTCTCACGCTTACCACGACCTGCTGTCAGATTGATATTGACAAACTCTTTACAGGGGGATTTTCTACAGGACACGGATTTTTGCGTGAACCTAATGACATTACCAGTTATTCGGCACTTGCCTGCATAGCCATTCAGAGTAATCAGAACGACCAGCACGGCGGACAAAGTATCCCTAATTTTGATTACGGAATGTCAAAAGGTGTCAAAAAGACATACCGCAAACTGTACCGTCAGAATCTTACCAGGGCGGTGGAACTGTTGGTCAATGACGATGAAGAAACCATTAACAACGTCAACCATATTTTTTCTACGGCAGAAGAGCAGTCAAACGATATTCCGAAACTTGATGACGGCGAAAAGTATATGCAGACGGAATTGTCTTTGCTGAGTGAAACATTCGGAAAAGACCTTGCCGAAAAAGTACAGAAATTCGCATTCAGACACGCCAACAAGGAAATTGACAGAGCTGTTTATCAGGCAATGGAAGCCTTTATTCATAATCTTAATACAATGCATTCCAGAGCAGGTGCTCAGGTGCCGTTCAGTTCCATTAACTACGGTACAGACACCACTCCCGAAGGCAGAATGATTATCAAGAATATCCTGCTTGCTACGGAAGCAGGTCTTGGCAACGGAGAAACACCCATTTTCCCCGTACAGATTTTCAAAGTCAAAGAAGGCGTAAACTATAACGCCACCGACCCCAACTATGATTTATTCAAACTGGCTTGCCGTGTCAGTGCAAAACGACTTTTCCCGAACTTCTCGTTTATTGATGCTCCGTTCAACATTCAGTATTATAAGGAAGGTCACCCCGAAACAGAAATTGCCTATATGGGTTGTCGTACAAGAGTTATCGCCAATAACTACGACCCTTCAAGAGAAATTGTCAACGGCAGAGGTAATCTGAGTTTCACTTCTGTAAACTTACCACGTATTGCTATTATGAGCAACGGCAATATAGACCTGTTCTATGAACAGCTTGACCGTAAAATTGATTTGGTTATCGACCAGTTACTTGCCAGATTTAAATTACAGGCATCAAAGAAAGTCCGTAACTATCCGTTTTTGATGGGACAGGGCGTATGGCTGGACAGCGAAAAACTGGATATCAACGACAGTGTGGAAGAAGTTCTGAAACATGGTACACTCACCATGGGTTTTATCGGGCTGGCAGAATGTCTGAAAGCACTCACAGGCTTTCATCACGGTGAAAGCAAGGAATCACAGAATCTTGGTCTGGAAATCGTCGGCTATATGAGAAAACGTATGGACGAAGCCAGCAAGAAATATCACATGAATTTCTCTCTGATTGCTACCCCGGCTGAGGGTCTTTCGGGAAGATTTGTACGGATTGATAAAGAAAAATTCGGTAAAATTGACGGGGTTACCGACAGAAAATATTATACCAACAGTTTTCATATTCCCGTTTACTATAATATTTCCGCCTATGACAAAATCAGACTGGAAGCCCCCTATCATAATCTCACCAACGGCGGACATATTTCCTATGTTGAACTTGACGGCGACCCGTCAGAAAATATTGAGGCTTTTGAACAAGTCATTCATACCATGAAAGAATGTGGTATCGGTTACGGGTCTATCAATCACCCCGTTGACCGTGACCCTGAATGTGGTTATACAGGCATTATCGGTGACACTTGTCCGAAATGTGGAAGAAGTGACTGTAACGGTGTGCATAAATTTGAACGTATCCGCCGTATCACCGGCTATCTTGTCGGTACGGTAGACCGTTTCAATAATGCCAAAAGGGAAGAAGTGGAAGACAGGGTGAAACATCTTGCCGTCAGTTCTGACCTTGAAGAAATCTGAGTTTCCCGCTTCTCCGAAAATTTTCGACAGCAAATTTTCCCCTGAAGTTTCGGTCAAGCCTTTTTAAAGGCTTGCGGGGTTCAGGGGCGGAGTCCCTGACGGGGGTGCGGGGGCGGAGTCCCCGCAGAACAAGGAGAGATATAGCTATGAGCAAAATCAGACTGGCAGGTGTTGTCAGAGAATCTATCGTTGATGGCCCCGGAATTCGCCTTACTGTCTTTACGCAAGGTTGTCCCCACCATTGCAAGGGGTGTCAGAATCCGCAGACCCACGACTTTAACGGCGGTTATCTCAGCGATACCGACAATATTTTAAAAGCGGTCAAACAAAATCCTATGCTGAAAGGTGTTACTTTTTCAGGCGGTGAACCTTTCATGCAGTGTGAACCGCTTTGCGAACTGGCACAGCAATGTCACCGACTGGGACTGGATATTATGGTTTATACAGGATTCACCTTTGAACAGTTACAGGACGGCTTTGCCAAACATCCGCAGTGGAAACAACTGCTGGAAAATGCAGATATTCTGGTAGATGGTAAATTTATTCCTGAACAGAAAAGCATGATGTTACATTTCAGAGGGTCAAAGAATCAAAGAGTACTTGATGTTCCGCAGTCTTTACAGCAAAACAAGGCAGTTTTGCTTGACGGATTGAATTAATTGTAAACTTAAATTTAATTTATGGTTGACAATTATGCACGGTTGGTGTATACTATTGTCAACCTGATTTTTTACTTATCAGGTTGACAATAGTAAAGGAGTGTTTCCGTTATGAATAAGGAACAGTTTCAGAAAAATCACGTTTTCACAAGAACAAAACATTTGCAGGATATCATTTACATTGCTCTGTTTACGGCTTTGATAGCGGTGTCGGCACAGATTTCTATACCGACTACCATTCCTTTTACCTTGCAGACACTCGGTGTTTTTCTGGCGGGAGCCATGCTCGGAGGGAAAAGAGGAAGTATCAGTGTGATAATTTATCTTCTTATTGCGTTGACGGGTATTCCTGTATTGGCAAATTTCAGCGGAGGATTTGATAAAGTCATCGGCATAACAGGTGGTTATCTTATCGGATTTGTTTTTATTGCCTTGATTGTGGGCTTTGCGACAGATAAGTTTGGCAGAAAAATTGTCGTACTGATATTGTCAATGATTTTAGGGGTACTGGTCTGTTATCTGTTCGGTACGGTATGGTTCTGTGTTCTGACGAAAACACCGTTTGTAGATGCTCTTATGATCTGTGTTGTGCCGTACCTCCTCTTTGACGGATTGAAAATCGTGTTGGCAACTGTTCTGGTGAACCGTCTTGATAAAATCGTCAAGCTGTAAATTACGACCTCATCATGTTCTGTGTATCCATTATTTTCAGGGTATGGGTTACAGTGTGGAATTTGTCCTCCATATGAAAAAAATTATTGCTTCTCTGGAAACAAATAATCCGTCTGTCATGTTAACAGAATGTTGTGATGTGATTTGTGAACATTGTCCGAACAGACGGAATCATTGCTGTCTTGATGAAAATAAAGTTTCTGCATTTGACCACGCTTTTTTGTTGCGGTGCGGTGTTGATACTAAAATGATGTTGTCATGGCAGGAACTCAAAGCACTGGCTCTGGAAAAAATAATCCGTCAGGATTTGCTTTCAACAGTCTGTAAAGACTGTCAGTGGCAGTGCTATAAAAAATTTCCCCTCATATCGGTTTCGGTATGAGGGGAAATCCTTATATACTATTCACCGTCATTTTCCGGTGAATCAGATGTGTCATTCAGATTATTTTCATAATATCTTTTGGAGTTCATCACCTTTTTGACGTAGGCTGATGTTTCCGAATAGGGAATGTAGGAAAGTGTTTTTCCGTCTGAAGAATAGTCGCTGTCGTTGAGCCATGTATCGACAATACCAAATCCTGCATTGTAGGACGCTACAACTGTGGAAGTGACTTCGTATTTTTGTGTCAGAAATTCCAGAAAAATACAGCCGTATTTGATATTGACATCAGGGTTAAACAGTTCATCTTCGTCCAGTGATACCGTACCATATTTATAATTCTGTAACCATGTGAAAGTTTCGGGCATAATCTGCATCAGTCCTTTAGCTCCCACAGGGGATTCTGCGTCAGGGTCAAATCCGCTTTCATTTTTGATTATCGCAAAGACCAGATTGGGGTCAACATGAAATTCTTCGGCATAGCGGTAAACATAATTGGCATACTTGACCCCGTGTACAGTATTGCCGAATTTCTGTTCAGATTTGGAAAGTGTAACAATCGCTGTCACCAGGAGGACAATCAATACCGTTGCTACCAGAACAAAAATGGGAAAAATATCACTTTTATTCTTTTGGGGGGTGTTGTTTGTATTCATTCGGAACAGTCACCTTTCTGTTATTTTTTCCATAATACCATCTGCATAAAAATAAACGTCTTCCAATGCTTTACCGCCGTCTATGATAAAATCTGACCTTTCAATATAGAAATTGTTATCATTCTGTACACCCATTCTCAATTTTGCTTCGTCTTCCGTAAGATTATCCCGTTTCATAATCCGTTTCAGGCGGACGGCTTTGTCACAGATTACCCCTATGGTATCATGACATAAAATATCCATGTGACATTCAAATAAAAGCGGTGCGTCAAGTAAAATGACGTTGTGTTTTTTACGCAGAACATCAATCTGTTTCAACGTTTCCATAATAATGAACGGGTGAACAATACTGTTGAGTTTTTCTGTTTCTTCTTTTGCTGAAAACGCTTTTCGGGCAAGAGCTTTTCGGTCAAGTGTGCCGTCATTGTGCAGAATATCCTTACCAAATACAGCAACAATACTTTGCAGACAAATACTGTCTTTCTGAACAACTGTTCTTGCCAGCAAATCGGCATCAATAACAGGTATTCCCTTTTGGGCAATGTGTTTTGTCAGTGTGGATTT
This sequence comes from uncultured Ruminococcus sp., assembly GCA_902772795.1. Lineage (GTDB taxonomy): Bacteria > Bacillota > Clostridia > Oscillospirales > Acutalibacteraceae > CAG-964. The sequence continues at coordinate 6,835 of CACYBZ010000192.1, forward strand.
TCCTGAACCTGTTGCTCCTGTAATGCCGATGATTTTTACTTTAATCAATTTCTATCACCTCAAACCCTGCTGAACGGATAAGTCGGTTATAGACTGCCAGACCTACACCTTCTTTTTTCGGACAACGTGCATATACGGTATGTAAATTCATTTCATCAAGCTGTCGCAGTGCGTTAAACAAATGATGTGCCTGCATCAGATAATCTTTCTTTTTTCCCAGTGATACATAGGGTACACATAATTTTTCTCTGTCTTCGTCATAACACAATGCCCCGATATGTTCCCGATTCTTTAAGGCATTGATATAATCAATATATTCATCACCATCGCATTTTACGATGATGATATCTGCTTTCGGGGAATAATGTTTGTATTTCATGCCGGGACTTGCTACCACTGTATGACTGTCTATCTGTTCCACAACACCTTTGTCAATGTGGATTTTGCCAATGACGTTTTCAATCTGTTCCACGGTAATTCCACCCGGTCTTAAAAGAGTCGGAATATCGCCCGCAACGGAAATTACAGTGGATTCCACACCAACTTCACTTTCACCGCCGTCTATGATAAGCGGTATTTTCCCCTGTAAGTCGTTATAGACGTGCAGGGCACTTGTCGGGCTGGGACTTCCCGAAAGGTTGGCGGACGGTGCGGACAACGGAATACCTGCACTGTTGATTATCTGCTGTGCGACGGTGTGGGACGGAAAACGTATGGCAACAGTATCCAGTCCTGCGGTAACTTCTTTCGGTACTTTGTCAGAACAGGGCATAATTATCGTGATGGCTCCCGGCCAGAATGTTTCAGCAAGTTTTCTGGCTTTTTCGGGAAATTCCCTGACCAGATCATATACCTGACTGATGTCAGAAATATGAACAATCAGCGGATTATCCATCGGTCTGCCTTTGGCTTTGAAAATCTTTTCTACGGCTTTGCCGTCCAAAGCGTTTGATGCCAGGCCATAGACGGTTTCTGTCGGAATAGCTACCAGTTCTCCTGCACGCAACAACTGTCCTGCCAGTTTAAGCGAATTTTCATCTGGTTTTGCCAATATGGTTTCCATTATTGTTGCACTTCCTTTTGTAGCAGTTCTGTTCTGTAAGCCGTAATTAACGGGTCAATGACTTCGTCAAGATTACCGTTAAGAATATCGTCCAGTTTGTAGAGGGTAAGTCCTATGCGGTGGTCTGTGACACGGCTCTGCGGATAGTTATAGGTACGTATACGTTCGCTTCTGTCGCCTGTGCCGACCTGTGATTTTCTTTCCTGTGCGACGGCGTTGTTCTGTTCCTCAATTTTCGCCTGAAGCAGTCTTGATTTGAGGACTTTCATCGCCTTGTCCTTGTTTTTGTACTGACTGCGTTCGTCCTGACATTCAACGACCGTACCTGTCGGCAAATGCGTAATACGGATAGCCGATTCCGTTTTGTTGATGTGTTGTCCGCCTGCTCCGCTGCTGCGGAAAGTGTCTATCTGTAAATCGGACGGGTTGATTTCCAGTTCGACATCTTCGGCTTCGGGTAACACCGCCACGGTTACGGTTGAAGTATGAATTCTTCCTTGTGTTTCAGTTTCGGGAACACGCTGAACACGATGCACACCGCTTTCAAACTTGAAACGGGAATATGCTCCCTGTCCGTTTACCGAAAAACTGATTTCCTTATATCCGCCGAGTTCAGTGGGGTTAGTATTGAGAATTTCTGTTTTGAACCCCTTTTTTTCAGAATACATGGCATACATTCGATAAAGCACTGCACAAAACAAGGCAGATTCTTCACCGCCTGCCCCTCCACGGATTTCGACAATAACATTTCTGTCATCATTGGGGTCTTTGGGGAGCAAAAGCACTTTGATATTTTGCTGACACTTCTCCAGAACCGTTTTCGCCTGTGTCATTTCCTCTTCGGCAAATTGTCTGATTTCCTTGTCAGCAGAACTGTCATTCAGCATTTCGGTTGCCTCAGCGATAGTTTCCTGAGCTTGTCTGTATTTTCGGTATTCCTCGACTATCGGTTCAATTTCTTTCAGGTCTTTCATAATTTTCTGATACTGTTCAGGGTCTGAGGCAACATCAGGCTGATACAGTCGGCTATTCAATTCGTTGTAACGTTTTTCAAAAACATTCAATTTTTCTTCAAACATAATAACTCCTTTATTATTGCAAGGTCTTGTAGATAAGTCTTGGAACAGGAAAACGGTCTTACTTCAAAAAGCGGTAACAGATAAATGTTGTCCACTGTTACCGTTATCATTGTTATTCGATTATTGTGTTGTTTTCATTCGGATAATGTTGTCAAATATTTTTTCTGCACACTGCAGTTTACTCATGACAGGCAATTCCAGAATATTGTCTTTCGTAATGATAGTGATGACGTTGGTGTCATTGGCAAATCCTGCTCCGACGGTTCTGAGATTGTTGGCAACAATCATATCTATATTTTTACTGTTCATTTTCCGAACAGAATTTTCAATCATGTTTTCCGTTTCCATGCTGAATCCGCAAATGAACTGATGGTCGTTTTTCATACTGCCGATAGTTTTCAGAATATCTTTTGTCCGTTTCAAAGAAATAGAAAAGTCTGTATCTGATTTCTTGATTTTGTTTTCTGCCACAGAAAGCGGTGTATAGTCAGCGACAGCGGCAGACTTGACGATAATATCCTGCTGAGGAAATTCCTGAATCACAGCATTGTACATCTCTTCGGCACTGGTGATTTGAATGGTACGGATAAATTTCGGAATTTCGAGTGCGGTATGTCCTGTAATTAGAGTAACTTCCGCCCCACGAAGCATTGCGATTTTAGCCAGTGCATAGCCCATTTTTCCCGTAGAATGATTGGTAATATAACGTACAGGGTCAATCGCTTCCTGTGTTGCTCCTGCCGTGACAAGAACTTTCATACCCTGCATATCTTTTTCAAAGGCAAGTTCTTTTTCAATATATGTATAGAGTTCAGACGGTTCAGGCATTTTACCTTTGCCGACACTCTTACATGCCATATAACCATAAGATGGTTCAATAACAGTATAACCGTAATCTGCCAGTATTTTCAGATTATTCTGTACAATGGGATTTTCGTACATATTGGCATTCATCGAAGGCACAACCGCTATGGGACATTTACAAGCCAGTAAAGTAGAAGTAATCATGTCGTCAGCGATACCGTGAGCCATTTTGCCGATAACATTGGCAGTGGCAGGCGATACCATGACATAATCTGCCTTTGTTGCCAAATCAATATGATGAATGGCAAGCGGATAGACTTTTTCAAAAGTATCCGTAATGCAAGAATTGCCCGTAAGTGCCTCAAAGGTCTTTGGTGTGATGAAATTGCAGGCGTTTTCTGTCATCAGAACGTGGACATTGCACCCCTGTTTGACAAGCATACTTGCCAGATTAGGCATCTTGTAGGACGCTATTCCTCCAGTGACACAAAGCAGAATATTTTTACCGTTAAGCATAAATTATCACCTTTCTTGCAGTTTGCAGAGGCGTTGCCCCTCAAAAGTCTGACCGAAATCTTGAAACGAAATTTGTTGTTGTCAATTTCAGAAAACCCAAAGTAAACAGTCCGAACAAAGTGAGCCTTGAAAAGTTTTGCCCCGCTTTTTCAAAAGCGGGCAGGGGTTGAGGGGACGGAGTCCCCTCATAGGATTTTTAAGGGCGAAGCCCTTAAACCTTAAACCTTAGCGATTTTCATGGAAATATCGAATGCCTTTACGGAATGGGTAATGGAACCGATAGAAATAATGTCTACACCGCTTTCGGCAACTTTACGGATAGTTTCGGCAGTAATACCGCCTGAAGCTTCAAGCAAGGCTTTGCCGTCAGCGATTTTTACCGCTTCCGCCATTGTTTCGGGTGACATATTATCCAGCATGATAATATCTGCACCGACAGCCAGAGCTTCTTTGAGTTCGTCAAAATTACGGACTTCCACTTCAATCTTTACAGTATGACCGAGTTTACTTCTCAGTTTAGCGACAGCGTTAGTAATACCGCCACCTGCATCAATATGATTGTCTTTCAGCATAGCACAATCAGAAAGATTATAACGGTGATTTTTTCCACCGCCGACAGTAACCGCATACTTCTGAACGGGACGGAGATTCGGCAATGTTTTTCTGGTATCGGCAATAGACGCCTTTGTTCCTTTTATCAGTTCAACACATTGGGCGGTCTGTGTGGCAATACCGCTCATATGCTGTAACAGATTCAATGCGGTTCTTTCCCCTTTGAGTAATGTTTTGGTCTTGCCTTTGACAGTGGCGATAATGTCACCGTATTTTACTTTTTCGCCGTCTTTAATGAAAATTTCATACTGAATGTCACTTTGTAAAAGTTCAAATACTCTTAAAGCCACAGTGATTCCACACAGTACACCGTCTGCTTTTGCCATGAAATTGGCTGTGTTTTCCTGTTCATCAGGAATAAGATAGTCTGTTGCACAGTCAATGTAGTTGATATCTTCCAGTAAAGCATTTTTTATCAGATTATCGATATAAATTTGATTTAACATTAGTAGTCCTCCTGCTGTTTTCTGCCCGTGACTTCCAACATGATTTCCTGTGCGACTGTTGCCAGACTTTTGGCTTCAATATAGTCTGTGTTCAGCACATAATCTGTATTTTCAAGGTCGTTAAGGATTTCGTTAAAGCGGTTGAAACTTTCTTCAAATTTTTCGGGTTTCTTCAGAACAAAGTAAGTATCCTGTAAAGTTGTGCGGATTTCGGTACGGATACCTGTCGGTAAGGTAATATGTCCTTTGCTGTATTGGGGAACATCACCTTTGACAGTCTGTTGATGCCCCTTTTCTATTTCGTTCATGATGTCAGCTGAAGCACGTCTGGAGAATACCAGAGCTTCCAGCAGACTGTTACTGGCAAGTCGGTTTGCACCGTGTACGCCTGTATGGGAACATTCTCCTGTTGCATACAGTCTGTCTACCGATGTCCGTGCATTCAAATCAACATCGATACCTCCCATCAGATAATGCTGACAAGGAAAAACAGGAATCCGCTGTACTGTAATATCGATACCTTCTTCAAGACAGTTCTGATAAATCATAGGAAATCTTTCCTTGATAAATTCAGGGTCTTTATGGGTGATGTCAAGATAGAAATTTTCGCTGTCTGTGCGGATAGACTCCCTGATAATAGCTTCGCTGACAACATCTCTGGGAGCAAGTTCACCCCGTTCGTCATAGTTAAAGGCAAAACGTTCGCCGTAACAGTTGAGTAACACCGCACCTTCTCCACGGACAGCTTCGCTGATTAAGAATCTTTCTCTGCCTTGTTCACCTGCGAATGCCGTGGGGTGGAACTGTATCCTGTCCAGGTGCATAATCTTTGCCCCTAACCTGCGGGCAAAGGCAATGCCGTCACCTGTAGCAATAGCACTGTTGGTGGTGTATTTGTACACCCTGCCGATACCGCCTGTCGCCAGAATACAGTACGAACAGGCAACAACATGGATTTCTCCATTCTGAAGCATGGCAACATAAAAACCATTTTCAGCTTTGTCTACCGAAAAGACATGGGTATTTTCGGCAAAGTCGATATTTTTTCTTTCCCTTACCAGTTCGATGAGCTTGTCTGTTACGGCTTTTCCCGTGAAGTCCTTATGGTGGACAATTCTGTTACGGCTGTGACCTGCTTCCAGTGTCTTGAGCATTTCGCCGTTGTTGTCCAGGTCGAAATCTACGCCGAGTTCTTTCAGTTTCAGCACATCTCTTGCCCCTTCACTGACAAGCACTCTTACTGCGTCGGGATTATTCTTATATTTTCCCGCAATCATGGTATCTTTGATGTGCAAGGCAAAGTCATCGTTGACTGTGTCAAGCACTACCGCAATACCGCCCTGAGCCAGTGAACTGTTGGATAATTCCGCATTTCTTTTTGATACCACTAAGACACGGTATTTTTCGTCAAACTGTAACGCACCGTACAGTCCTGCAACACCGCTACCGATAATGACAACGTCATAAAAATTTTTCATTACGATTACTACCCTCATCAAAAAATATTTCTCAGCCGTCCGAAATTTTTCTGTCGGACTTTGGAATATATCATATCACAAAATACATTCAATTTAAATATATTTATGAAAAAATTATGGTGTCATCGGGAAAAGATATATATGGTATGCTTATGAAAATTAATTTTATTGGGCGGTTGACATTTGCACACTTATCAGTAAAATGAATGTATAGTAGTAATGCAGACAAAAATTATTGACAAGGCAAAGGAGTATATATGGCACTTTTTGAAAACGAAGAAAAACAACAACGTGTATTATTGGTATGTGTGGATACGGGGGATTATGATGCACAGGCATCACTGGACGAACTCTGGGAACTTACCGAGAGTGCAGGAGCAATACCGATAGCGACCCTCACGCAGAAAAAGGACAAACCTGAAACAGCAACCTATGTCGGTAGTGGCAGACTGGAGGAAATTACGTCTTTCTGCGAAAATCAGGACATTGATTTATTGATTTTCGATTGTGAACTTACTCCCACACAAATCAGAAACATTGAACAGGCAACCAATGTCCGTACAATTGACAGAACGATGTTAATTCTGGATATATTCGCTTTGCGGGCGAAGTCCAGAGAGGGCAAATTACAGGTTGAACTGGCACAACTCAATTATATGTTGCCAAGACTGACGGGAAAAGGTGTGGAACTTTCCCGACTGGGCGGAGGTATCGGTACAAGAGGCCCCGGAGAAACCAAACTCGAAACGGATAAACGACATATCCGCCGTCGAATGGAAACACTCAAAGAACAACTCAAAGAAGTGGAAACACACCGTCAGATGTTGAAAAAACGCCGTCAGAAAGACGGAATTATTACTGTGGCGATAGTCGGTTATACCAATGCAGGAAAATCCACTTTGATGAACTGTCTGACTGATGCAGGTGTTCTGGCAGAAGATAAACTCTTTGCTACCCTTGACCCGACATCAAGGGCATTGAAACTGCCTAACGGGGTAAGTGTCATGTTGATTGATACCGTAGGACTTGTCAGAAGATTACCGCATCATCTGGTAGAGGCTTTCAAATCTACACTGGAAGAAGCTGTTTTTGCAGATATTATCCTCAATGTGTGCGACGCATCGTCAGAGGAGGCTTTTCTGCATCTGGAAGTCACAAGAGATTTACTCAAAAGTCTTGGTTGTGAAAATACAGCCATTATTCCTGTACTGAACAAGTGGGATAAAGTTGATGTCAATAACGGAACTATCCCTATGGTAAGTCATGCGGTGAGAATCAGTGCTAAGAACGGTACGGGAATCGACAGACTTTTACAGAGTATTGAGGAAAATCTACCTGTTCAAATCAGAAATGTCAGTCTGCTGATACCTTTCGCCAAAGGCGGACTGGTGGCAGAAATACGTACCAAAGCTACTTTACTCAGCGAAGAATATGTGGCACAAGGCATTAAAGTCAATGCCTTAATCAAACCTGATATGTATGCCAGACTTAAAGAATATATCCTGACGGAAGGGGAATAGAACAATGAATGTACAAGTCGGCGATGTACTGGAAATGAAAAAACCTCACCCGTGTTCCTGTAAAATGTTCGATGTGTTGCGGGTGGGTATGGATTTCAAAATCAAATGTCAGAAGTGTGGTCATGAAGTGATGGTTGCCCGCTCCAAAATTGAAAAAAATATCAAGAAAATCAATGGTGTTTCTCCCTATAAAAAGTAAAGCGGAAAGCCTGCGAACAAAGTGAGTCTTGAAAAATTTTGTCCCGCTTTTTCAAAAGCGGGTGGGGTCGGGAAGCAACACCTTTTGTGAATTTTTTTAAAGCGAAAGTCTTAAACTTTTCTGTTGAAAAAAATAAAAATTATGCTATAATAAAATACGGTTGGTATATTTGCAAACTGTTTATCAAGGAGGTTTTTTATCATGAATTTTTCCAAAAAAGTGTTATCGGTTGTGATGACTGCCGTCATGTTGCAGAGTGTAGCGGTAACAGGTATTATCACCGCTACCGCCTACAATACGGTTTCCGAAGAAAGTCAGGAGCAGATTACACAGTCTTATAAGAACTTTAATTATGTTGTCGCTGACAACAAAGTTACCATCACCGAGTACAATGGCTATGACGAAACAGTCACCATACCGTCCTATATCAACGGTAAAAAGGTTACTGCCATCGGTGAGGGAGCATTTTACTGGAACGATACCATAAAAAAAGTCATTATTCCCGGTACGGTAACAAGTATCGGCAGAAATGCTTTCTGCGATTGTGAAAAATTAGCAACAGTCAGTATTCCCGACAGTGTGTCCACTATTGAAAGTGGGGCTTTCCAGTCTTGTGGTTCTCTCACATCTTTTATCTTTCCAAAAAACCTGACCACAATTAGTTCATCTGCTTTTGCTTACACTGCATTGACAAATGTTGTCTTACCGGACAATATCCGCTATATTGAAGGATGTGCTTTCATGGGTTGTAAGATGACAGAGTTGCAGATTTCCCATTCTGTTTCCACAATCGGTAGCTGGGCATTTGAGGGCTGTGAAAACCTGGAAACACTGACGATTCCCGAAAATGTCAAAGTTATTGGTGAATGGGCTTTCGGAGGGTGTACATCATTGAAGAATATTATTATTCCCGATAATGTTACAACTATCGAAAAATGTGCTTTCTGTGGTTGTTCCTCGGTTGTCGATGTTCTTCTTCCCAACGGTATCACAAAGCTGAATCAGGGTGTATTCAGTGCTTGTTCCAGTCTGAAAAACATCACAGTTCCCGAGAGTCTGACCCATGTAGGAATTGTCGTTTTTGAATGCTGTGAAAATATTGAAAATGTTTACTATGCAGGAAGTCAGGCACAATGGAATGCCGTCTATATTGATGAATTTTACGATGCCAACCGTTCTTTTGAACAGGCAACTATTCATTACAATGTTGGCGGAGGTTCTGAAATCACTATCAGCGAATTAGAACGAGTGGTAACGGTGGGAGATACCTTTACTCTTACCACAGACCGCAGTGAACCTGTCAGCTATACATGGAAAAGCGGAGATACTTATGTAGCCACAGTCAATCAGTCAGGGCGTGTTGTGGCGAGGGAGTGTGGTACAACCCGTATTTACGCTAAATATGACGATAAAAAAACTGTTGCCTGCAAATTGACAGTCAATTCTTTGCCAGATATCTCATTAGATAAAACGGAGTTGTCAATGAATGTCAACGATATAGATATCCTGACACCGACAAGTTATGATGAAGCAGTAACATATACATTCAAAAGTAACAACACGGCAGTTGCTACAGTGAACTCATCAGGCAGAGTGGTTGCCAGAGGTGAGGGTACAGCAGTCATTACCGTCATTGCTTCCAACGGAGGCAGGGAAACCTGTGAAGTAACTGTTGCACCGCAGAAAAAAATAGCTCTTGTATTGCAGGAAATGTATATGTGGCAACCGTCCGCATCTTCAGGGAATACCTACACATTCAAGAGCAATAATACCGCTGTTGCTACCGTAAACAAAGCGGGCAGAATCGTTGCCAGAGGTGAAGGTACCGCAGTCATTACCGCTGTCGCTTCCAACGGAGCAAAAGCTACTTGTACAGTCAATGTTGTTTCCGAAAGAACACTGACACTGAACAAAACATCACTTTCCCTGACATTACAGAAACAGTATACGCTGACACCCATACTTACGCCTGCTGATGACAGTGTTACTTATACATTCAAGAGTAGTGACGCAACTGTTGCCAGTGTAAACAAAGCAGGCAGAATTGTTGCCAGAGGTATAGGTAAGGCGAATATCACAGTCAAATCCTCCAACGGACTTACCGCTGTGTGCCGTGTTACCGTAAAATAAGATAAATAAAAAAACACAACACCGAATGATTTCATTCGGTGTTATTTTTTTACAGAAATGATTTACAGATATTTTCTGATACCGTTGAGTATTACATCTTCGGCAAGCTGTGCCATTTCGGAAGGAGATTCTTTTGCGTCGGTGTTGAGCCAGTTGGCGATTAACCCTACACAACCGTATATCACAAAAAAATAATAATGTTCCATTCGGGCACTGTCTTTACCGTATGTGGCTACAATACGTTCATAAAGATAGTGTAACAATCTTTTGGTAAAGCTGATGTCACCGTATGCCGAAAGCATGACAATACAGAAATCCTTGTTATTCAGTAAAAAACAGAATAACGGTTCTAAATTGGTATCTTTCAGCTGAATTCCCTGCTTGTGATATTCGTCAAGAACCGCTTTGAGTTCATTGAAAAATTCATTTTCTATCTGTTCAAACATATCATAAACATCTTTATAGTGCAGATAGAAAGTGCCACGGTTGATATCTGCTTTTTCACAGATTTCCTTGACGGTAATATGTTTGATACTTTTTTCTTTCATCAGGGATATCAATGACTGTTTTAAGATTTTTCTTGTTTTTCGTATACGTCTGTCCTGTGCCATAAAAAAATTTCTGCCTTTCTGAACATAAATTTTTAATCTGTTGATTATTATACTTTTTGTTGTAAATTGATTATTGTGTTTTGACATATAGTATAGTATCATACATTCAGGTTGAAAGTCAACACTGAGTTCATTAAAGTAGGTGATTTTTTTATGAGTGAGAAAAAAAAGAAAGTTTTTCTCAAAGGTTTTGTGGTTATCGCATTGCTGACAGTCATGCTGATTCCCTCTATCTATGCCTGTATTTTCCTTGGTTCGATGTGGGATCCTTACGGCAATATTGACCGCTTACCTGTAGCAGTTGTCAATCTGGATAAACCTGTGCAGTATAATGGCAAAACAGTTTCTGTAGGCAGTCAGCTGGTGGAACGGTTAGCAGAAAATCATTCTTTGAATTTCGCTTTTGTCGATGGCAAGAACGCTCAAAAGGGAATTAAAGACGGAACTTATTATATGGTTATTAATATTCCTGAAAATTTTTCCCACAATGCCACAACCCTGATGTCAGATAATCCACAGAAAATGGAACTGAATTATGAAACAAATCCGGGTAAAAACTATATTGCTTCCAAAATGAGTACGACGGCAATCGCAAAAATTGAAAAGGAAATTGACGCTACCGTTACCGAAGCCTATACCCAGACGGTTTTTGATGAAATCGGCAGTACGGCAGACGGTCTGAACAATGCCGTAAACGGAACAAAGAAAATCAGTAACGGCGTTGTGCAACTGAAAGACGGCAATATCAAAATTACTGACAATCTGAAAACACTTTCTGACCGTTCACAGACGTTTGAAAACGGTGTTGCCACACTCAATTCAGGGCTGAAAGATTATACAGGCGGTGTGTTCAAAGTCAATACAGGTGCATGGCAGTTGTTTAACGGATTGAATACCCTTAACAACAATGTTCCCGCACTCGCTGACGGAATCAATACTTTAACCAACGGAAGTAATTCCCTGAAAACAGGTATCAGTGCCTATACAAACGGTGTTGCTGATGTAAAAAAAGGTGTGATTACCCTCAGCGACAACTCTGTCAAGCTAAAAAACGGAGCAGTCACTTTGAAAGACGGTACAACACAGTTATACAGTGGTATCAGTGCCTATACAGACGGTGTTGCTAAAGTCGATAGTGGTGTCAATGAACTGAACGCCAATTCGACGGCACTCAAAGAAGGTACAGCACAATTAACTGACGGAACAACTTCTTTACAAAACGGTCTGACAGCTTATACACAAGGTGTTGCCAAAGCTAATGACGGTGTCAATACTCTTAAAGAGAATTCCTCGGCACTCAATAACGGAGCAACCGCTTTATCAGACGGAGCAAGTACTCTGGCAGATGGTGTTCATTCCTATACGGACGGTGTCGCCAAAGCCAAAGATGGGGCAAATACCCTGAATAAAAATTCCTCGGCACTCAATGACGGGGCAAAAGCCTTGTCAGACGGAGCAGATACGCTGGAAAAGGGTATCAATGACTATACCAAAGGTGTTAACGATATCAGAAACGGTGCTTCTGTTCTCTGCGAAAATACAGATACACTTAAAGGCGGTATGCAGAGTCTTTCCGCAGGGTCTGCGTCACTTGGTGACGGAGCAAATACACTCAAAACAGGATTGCAACAAATGTCTGACAAACTCGGTACAACGGTCAACGCTGAAACAGCAACAAATATCCATCAACTTTCACAAGGTCTTACCGCACTTGGCAACGGTATCGACCAACTGAATACCGCTGTACAGAATACTTCCGCTTCTGGACTTTCGGCAGATCTGACCAATACAGGAACAAACTTACAGTCGGCAGGTCTTGGACTTGTCAAAGCCAAAGACGGTCTGCAAAATCTTCAGACGGAAATTCAGAAAATCGCATCTTCCGAATGGTTTTTAAAGCTTGATGCGGAAACACAACAATCCGTTATAACTTCCCTGACATCTTCCGCACAGCAGATAGGAGGCGGACTTTCCGACACACAGACAGGGCTCACCAATGCCTCTGTTACACTGAATTCGGCAGGCGGAAATGCCAGACAAACGGCACAGTCTTTCAATGTACTGAAAAACAGCGTAAAAACACTTAATGACAGTGCAAAGCTTGTCTTGCCGACAGCAAGCACTACCGTAACACAATTATATAACGGTCTTGATACTGTAAAAACATCGCTGGACAATCAGATTATTGTCGGAGCAGAAAATCTTTCGGGTGGTGCTTACCGTCTGAATCAGGGAGCTTTACAGTTACAAAACGGTCTTAATGCCTATACGGACGGTGTCGGCAGACTGAATGACGGTTTACAGTTACTTGACAGTAAAAGTCTTTTACTCAATGGCGGTATCGGTAATCTGAAAAACGGAGTATGGACATTCCATACAGGACTGGAAACATACACCAGCGGTGTCGGTACGCTGACAATGGGTATCAATACACTGAATGAAAATTCCGCTACCCTTAACGGAGGGGCAAATTCCCTTAAAAACGGAGCATTGACACTCAACAGCGGAATTCAGACCTATACTTCAGGTGTCGGTACACTCGCTGACGGACTGAATACCCTTAATGAAAACTCTCCTGCTCTCAATAGCGGAGCAACACAACTTCACAACGGTACAGTCACACTTCATGATGGTGTTATTGCCTATACTGCGGGTGTCAATACACTCGCTGACGGAATCCACACCCTTAACAGAAATTCTATGGCACTCAATGACGGAGCAAAACAACTCAATGACGGAGCAGATACCTTGAACAGCGGTATTGTTGACTATACCAATGGTGTTTCTGCTTTGGCAGACGGTATTTCCACTCTGGACAGCAACAGCAAATCTCTCAACGACGGAGCAACAAAACTGGCAGACGGTATCAGTCAGCTGAATACCAATGTACCGACATTGTCGAATGGTGTTGTTCAGCTGAAAGACGGAGCAAAGACACTTGCAGACGGTACAAAGGAACTTGACAGTCATTCTTCCCAGCTTACAAGTGGCAGTACACAATTACTTGACGGTTCGCAGAAAATTGCTGATGGTTCACAGAAACTTTATCAGGGTTCAGAAACACTCAGTAACGGTATTGTCACCCTGGAGAACGGTCTGACAACTTTAGGCAACGGTCTTTCGGACGGAGCGAAAAAGGCAGAAAGTACAAAACTGACACAGACTTCAAAAGACATGTTTGCTTCTCCTGTGGAAACGGTGGAAACACAGATATCCAGTATCAGTAACAACGGTTCAGCAATGGCAGCATATATGATGTGTGCAGGAATGTGGGTGGCAGGACTGGCATTCTGCGTACTGATAGATGTCGAAAAAGACCCTGAAAGAATCAGACAACGTCATTCCCTGAAATGGCAGAGAATATTGCATATGATTGTTTTCTCTGCAGGTTCAGGGGCAATACTGGTCGCATTACTGATGTTACTTAACGGTATGCAACCGGCTTATATCGGCAGAACATTCGCACTGGCTATTATGACGGCTTTCGCTTTTACCTGTATTATTTATTTCTTTAACGTCGTTATGGGTAAAGTCGGGTCATTCTTACTGATAGTACTGCTGGTGTTACAGCTCGGCAGTGCAGGCGGAACATATCCTCTGGATTTATCGCCCAGTATTTTCCGTGTACTCAAACCGTTTTTCCCGTTCTCCTATGCGGTAGACGGTTTCCGTATGACCATTGCTACCGGCGAAGACATTACTTCTATCATGTTGATTCTGGGTGCATTTGCACTGGTATTTGCTACACTGAGTATCATCATTGTAAGATTAAAGGTTCACAGTAAAAAAGAACATCACTTCTCTTTCTCCGCAGTACTGGAAGAAGCCTTTTCCTGACCACTTAACCGAAGAAAACACTGTGTATGTTGTATCATACACGGTGTTTTTTTTGTGTGTGAGTTCAAGTAAAAAAAACTTAAAATTTCGGTCAAGCCTTTTTAAAGGCTTGCGGGGTTCAGGGGCGGAGCCCCTGATGGGATTTTTAAGGGCGAAGCCCTTAAACAAGCAGAAACCATTAATAAACAAGATGATATGCCGTTTTCTTTGCAGACATTTCCCGAAATACTTTTTCGGGACTTGCTTATTTATGGGTATTTGGTATATAATGCTTGTAGATGAATTACTCTTTTGTAATTCTGTCATTTGCAGTGTAGCATCTTAACTTTATCTTGAAAGGACAGAATAAATATGGATAACGAAAAAGAAACTTCTAAAACAGCTCAGCTGAAAGAAAAACTTTTTGTTCGGAATGTAAAGGGTCTGCAAAGTGTATCTTCTGATGATATTGCCCAGGCAGATGAATTTGCCAAAGGCTATATGACATTTCTCAATCACGCTAAAATTGAACGTGAAGCTGTAGCAACGTCCGTACAAATCGCCAGGGAAAATGGTTTTACCGAATATGACTCCACCAAAAACTATCAGGCAGGCGACAGAGTATATGTGGTCAACCGTAAGAAAAATATCATGCTGGTTGTTTTCGGCAGACAACCCCTTGACAAAGGTGTCCGTTTTGCCATCGCCCATATCGATTCGCCGAGGCTGGATTTGAAACCCAATCCTCTTTACGAAACCAATGAACTGGCAATGTTCAAGACACATTATTACGGCGGTATCAAGAAATATCAGTGGACGACTATTCCTCTGGCATTACACGGCACAGTGGCTTTTAAAGACGGTTCGACTGTCAATGTCACAGTGGGAGAAGAAGATAACGACCCTTGTTTCTGTGTAACCGACCTTTTACCACATCTTTCCAGAGAGCAGGCTACACAACCGCTTTCCAAAGCAATCGCAGGGGAAAATCTGAATGTCTTAATCGGAAGCAGACCTTTTGACGACAGCAAAGAAGCTGAACTTGTCAAACTGAATATACTCAACATTCTTTTTGAAAAATACGGTATTACCGAAGAAGACTTTCTTTCTGCTGAACTTACCCTTGTTCCTGCGTTCAAGGCGAGGGATATCGGTTTTGACCGAAGCATGATAGGGGCTTACGGACATGATGACAAAGTCTGTGCCTATCCGGCATTGATGTCAGCTGTCAATACGTATAACCCCGAATATACCGCTATTACGATTCTGGTGGACAAAGAGGAAATCGGCAGTGACGGCAATACAGGTATGCAGTCCGCTTTTATGGAACATTTCATTAATGAAATCGCTGAAAAGAACGGTCTGAAAGGCTACAAAGTGCTTGATAACAGCAAATGTCTGTCAGCTGATGTCAATGCAGGATTTGATCCTACTTATTCCAGTGCTTTTGAACAGAACAACAGTTCTTATATCAATCGTGGTGTTGTCATTACCAAGTATACAGGCAGTGGCGGTAAATATGACACGTCCGATGCCAGTGCCGAATATATGGCGGAAATCCGTAATCTGCTCGACAAGGAAAATATTCAGTGGCAAAGCGGAGAACTCGGTAAGGTAGACGGCGGTGGCGGTGGTACGATTGCCAAATATGTTGCCAATCTCAATGTTGATGTTGTTGATCTGGGCGTGCCGGTACTTTCCATGCACGCACCGCTGGAAGTCATTTCCAAAACGGATTTGTATATGGCATATCGGGCGTTCAAAGCCTTTTTTCAGTAATTCCGTCAACAGCTTTCTTTACCAACGGAAAGACGAAGCTTTTTGGAAAGAATGAATAAATCTTAAATATTTGTACTGATGTATTGAATTACAAGTCAGTTTATTATATAATTACGTTGTAAGTGTGCATAATAAACAAATAATGCAATTCATTCAATTTTTATTTACACAAAGGAGAGATAACTATGGGAATTATCAGAGCGGCATTTAATGCAGCAAGCGGAGCTTTGGGCGACCAGTACGGTGAAGTTATTGAGCCCCCTTCCAATATGTCCAATACCGTGGTTTTCGCACCCGGACAAAATGCAAGAGCCAACGACCGTCACAATACGAATAAAGGTACAAGTAATGTTGTTTCCAACGGGTCACTTATCCATGTATGGCCTAATACGATGATGTTGTTGGTAGACGGTGGTAAAGTTATTGCAGCATCTTGTGAAGAAGGCTACTATCAGGTCAATGACAGTACATCACCTTCTATTTTTGCCGGCCAATGGAAAGATGCTTTCAAAGATACTTTTGAACGTCTTAAATTCGGTGGTACAACTCCCAGAAGTCAGCGTGTATTTTACATCAATATGCAGGAAATCAGAGGTATCAAATACGGTACAAGCAATGCTATGAACTATTTTGATGCCATGTATCAGGCAGAATTGTTTATCAGAGCTCATGGTACATATTCCTTGAGAATCGTTGACCCGATGAAGTTCTATCACGAAGTAGTTGATAAGGGCAGTGCAATGTCCAATCAGTGCATTGACATCAACAACATCAAAACACAGTTCAATGAAGAATTCCTCACGGAATTGCGTAACTCTCTGGGTCAGATGTCGATTGACGGTTATCCTATTTTCCAGTTGCACGGCAATACCAGAAATCTGACAAAATACCTCAACAATGCTCTTGACGAAGACTGGCGTAATCTCAGAGGTATGGAGATTGTGGAAACAACGATTTCCATTTCTTATGACCAGGATTCAGAGAAAATTGTCAAAGAGCGTTCACAGGGTATGATGTTCAGTAATCCCCAGGTACAGTCAGGTTACATGGCAAAGAACGTTGCGGAAGGTATTCGCAATGCAGGCAATAATCCCGGTGGTGCAGTAAACGGTTTTATGGCTTATAACATGGGCATGAATACGGGAGCTAATGTTATGCAGGGGTATCAGAATCAGCCTTATCAGCAACCGCAGGGCGGTTTCCAGACCCCTCAGCCCAGACAGCCTCAGCAGAATAATGCCGGTTCGTGGACGTGTTCCTGCGGAGCAACCAATACAGGCAAATTCTGTAATCAGTGCGGTAAACAGAAGCCTCAGGAGAGCAGTGGTGGCTGGACGTGTTCCTGCGGAGCAACCAATACAGGTAAATTCTGCAGTGAATGTGGTAAGGCTATGCCGTCAGGCAATAAGTGTTCCAACTGCGGTTATGAACTTAAACCCGGACAATCGTCCAAGTTCTGTCCTGAGTGCGGTAATAAATTATAATATTTCGTCCTGAAAATATTCTCCTGAAAAAGTATTGCAAAAAGGATATCCCTATGTTATAATAATCGGGCATTTAAGTTCCGTTATGTGAATAATGGGGGTTAATGCCTGAGATATTCTTATATCAAGACATTAAAGCGGACAGTCCTCTGTTATGCTGTTGCATGAACAAGAATGTCTGAAAACCAGGAGGATTTGAAAATGGATGCATTAAAAACAATTGCTGCCGATTCTTTGAAAAGTGAATTGCCTGAATTTGGTATCGGTGATACGGTAAGGGTAAGCGTAAACATTCGTGAAGGCGACAAGGAAAGAATTCAGATGTTTGAAGGTACAGTTATTGCCAAGAGAGGCAGTGGTGTGTCAGCTACCTTTACAGTAAGACGTGTTTCTTACGGCGTAGGTGTAGAGAGAGTTTTCCCTGTACATTCCCCTAACGTCAAAGATGTTAAAGTAGTAAGATACGGTAAAGTCAGAAGAAGCAAACTCTACTATCTTCGTGACAGAGTCGGTAAAGCAGCTAAAGTCAAAGAACAAATTCGCTGATAGTCAAACTATCACACATTTAAGGGGCGGTTATTTCGTCCCTTTTTTGTTATTACAAAGAAAAGGAGTAAGATATATCTATGGAAGAAAAAACTATCGTTTCCGACAATACGGGAACAGAAGAAATTTCGCTTACACAGAGCTGTTATGAATGGCTACATACGTTTATGATTGCCATTACTCTGGTTGTCTTAGTGCTGACGTTTGTGTTTCGTCTGGTGGACGTTGACGGTGATTCCATGCGTGATACACTCCACGATAAAGACAGACTGATTGTTACCAATTTTCTTTATACACCTGACAACGGTGATATTGTCGTCATCAGTCACGGGCAGAATCTGAACAAGCCGATTATCAAACGAGTCATTGCTACTGAAGGGCAAAGTCTGAAAATCAACTTTCAGACAGGAGAAGTGTCTGTCAATGGGGCAGTAATTGACGAACCGTATATTAAGGCACTCACCACCAAGCAGGGAGATGCGGAAATCCCCGATGTTGTTCCCGAGGGAATGGTATTTGTCATGGGAGATAACCGTAATCATTCCACAGACAGTCGTTTTTCAGCGGTAGGTCTTATTCCCGTTACCAACATTATTGGCAAGGCACAGTACAGAGTCAGTCCTTTGAACAGTTTTGGCAGTGTTTACCAGTAAGTAGTTCAAGG
>CACYBZ010000193.1 GCA_902772795.1 uncultured Ruminococcus sp.
AGGTAGACACAGTGAACAACGATATGAGAATGATTAAGTTTGAAACATTAATCAAAGACCTGGAAGAAAAATTAAGGCATCGTCTGTTTAAAAAAACCAATTCTTTTTTTCGCTTTAACAAGACAAATCTTTCACTGGCGTTGATTTATGATATCTCTGCGATGAACGATTACGCCAGAGTGATTTATGAAAATACAGGTTATCTTTTTGCACAGGAGTGGAAGGAAAAATATTCTGATTTGGGGCGTGAAGAAAACAGTCGTGTCAAGATGAATGCGGGTAAGGAATTTGTGCGTATTGCCCGAAACGATACCGACCAGAAATACGGACATAAATTTCTGTTCTGGGCGTTGATGGTGCTTGCCGTCGATGACAAACACAAGGAAGAATATCTGTCACTTATCTGTGACTATGCCAAAATGCTGGGTGTTTCAGACAACGAGGTTATGGAACTTGTCAATATTGTCAAGCTGGTTTTTCAGGACAGTTCCGCCAAAAAAGTTACCAATGCCAGTGTCAGAAATACTTTTGAAGAAGTACTCAAAAAATACGAACCTGCTGTTTTTCACCGTTGAACATTCGGCAGAAAAAAAACGGACATCAAAACTTTCCATAGTTTTGATGTCCGTTTTTCGTGAGGGGTTTTGCTACTGAACCCCGCAAGCTTCTCCAAAGGCTTGACCGAAACTTTATGGCAAAATCTGCTGACGCAGATTTCGGAAAACGTGGGGAAAAAATCCGAACGAAGTGAGCCATAAAAGTTTTTATCCAACTTTTTTCAAAAAGTTGGTGGGATTTTTAAGGGCGAAGCCCTTAAACGCTCCGAACGAAGTGAGCCATAAAAGTTTTTGTCCAACTTTTTTCAAAAAGTTGGTGGGATTTTTAAGGGCGAAGCCCTTAAACCCTCTGTTTTTGTGATATTTGCGATAAATTTCGCAGAAAAGTTTGTTTAAAAAATAAAAAGTGATTTTTTCTCAAAAAAATTTTCTTTCAGGTATTGCCAAATTTACCAATTTATGGTAAAATAACCACATCAAAGCCAAGTAAGGGAGTTTTTGTTATGGAAAATAAAATCAGTATCATCATTACAGAAGAAAGTACGGAAATGAGCCGTGACGATATGAGAGTATTGTCGAAGTATAATTTCACCCCGACCTATTCGGGAAAAGACGGCGTGGAACTGCTGGAGAAAATCAATCAGATTCACCCTGACATCGTTCTGATGGATATGTTCATGACCAGAACGGACGGTGTTGGCGTACTCAGGGCACTGAAGAAAACAGAAATGGAAAGAAAACCGTTGGTATTTGTCTATTCCACATTCAACAGTCCTGTTCTGGAAAGGGAAATCATGAACTGCGGGGCAGTATACTTTGTTCTGAAACCCTACAACATGGCTGACCTCGTGGAAAGTATGTTGTCTTTACTCAAGGACAGCTATTCCGCTGTAAGTCTGTCCAACGTCAAGTACTACACAGGAGCAAATACCAGTCTGGAAATTAAAGTTACCGAAATGCTTCATCAGATTGGTGTTCCTGCACATATCAAGGGCTATAATTATCTCAGGGATTCCATCATGATGTCAGTGGCAAATCCCGATATTATCAATTCCGTCACCAAACGACTTTATCCGACGGTTGCTCAGAAATATGTCACCACGTCTTCAAGAGTGGAAAGAGCAATCCGTCACGCTATCGAAGTCGCATGGGACAGGGGCGATATTGATATCCTGAATTCCTATTTCGGCTACACCATTCACAACGACAGAGGCAAGCCGACCAACAGCGAATTCATTGCCATGCTTGCCGACAAATTACGTCTGCAAATGAAAAACGTCGGTTGACAGAATTATTTTTGCGTATAAGTATTAACATTTTTCCTAAACATTTCACTGCCGTCCCCCGAAAGACAATTTTGTCTTTCGGGGGATTGCAATTTTATCTGTTACTCAGAAGATTTTTGTGCTATAATCAGTACAAAACAAAAAGGAAGTGAACGGTATGAGAATTCTTATTGTAGAAGATGAATACAGTCTGGCAGACGTACTGCGGGCAATGCTGAGAAAAGAAAATTACACCGTCGATATTTCGACTGACGGACAGGACGGACTGTATCAGGCACTCACGGGAATTTATGACGCTGTGATTCTGGACGTGATGTTACCCGAAATGAACGGCTTTGACGTACTGGCACAGATGAGAAAAGAGGGAATCAAGACACCTGTACTCATGCTCACCGCCAAAAGCGAACTGGACGACAAGGTCAAAGGACTGGACTACGGAGCGGACGACTATATGACGAAACCCTTTCAGACAAAAGAACTGCTGGCAAGACTGCGGGCTATCACCAGACGTAAAGGGGAAATTGAAAGTAATGTCATCGCTTTCGGCGATTTACAGCTGGATACCCGTCTGGGTGAAATTTCGTGTCAGGCAACGGGAAAAAGTATGAAACTAGGGGCAAAGGAATTTCAGTTGCTGGAGTTCATGCTGAAAAATCAGAACCAGATTGTCACAAAAGAACAGATTGTCGAAAAACTCTGGGGTCTGGAAAGCGACAGCGAATATAATAATGCGGAAGTCTATGTTTCGTTTACCAGAAAGAAAATTAAATTTATCGGGTCAAAAGTCATGATTAAGGCGGTAAGGGGTCTGGGCTACACGCTGGAGGAAGGAAAATGATAAACAGACTTCGGCGGAAACTCATCATCATTCTGACGGTAATTCTGACGTTGGTTCTGTGCGGAATTCTGATTGTTGTCAATCTGCTCAATTACACCGTCAATATGGACATGACTTACCGTCAACTGGACAGGATTATTTCGTCAGTCATGGTGCAGTATAACCGCTTTGACCACTTTTTCAGCAATAACCAGTACTACTACTATGACGACAATGACTATTATGAGGACAGAGATATTTACATCGCTTTTACAGATATGGACGGTAATGTTACGGACATCGCCACGAAAAACGGCAGTGTTTATTCTTACAGCGAGATTGAAGAATTTACCACAGATATTCTGAAAAATTTTCCCAAAAAAGGAAAAACAAAAGACCTCGTCTACGAAGTTCGGAAACTGGAATACAACGGTTTTCATACAGGGTATGCGGTCGGGTTCATGGACAACACCACGAATATCCGCAATACACAGCGAATGATTATTATTTCGGCAGTGATTTTTGTGGCAGGCATTGCCGTTATTGTCCTGATAGCTTTTCTGATTTCACGATGGATAGTCAGACCTGTTTCCGAAGCGTTTGACCGTCAGAAACAGTTTATTTCGGACGCAAGTCACGAACTGAAAACGCCTGTTGCCGTTATCAGTGCCAACGCCGATATGCTGGAAAGCGATATCGGGGAAAATAAATGGCTGAATTATATCCACTCTGAATCGGAACGTATGAGTAAGTTAATCAACAGTCTGCTTACGCTGACCAGAATTGAAGCACAGGACGGCAAGACCCTGATGAATAAATTTGACATCTGTAACGCTATTCTGGAAGTGACGATGCCGTTTGAAAGCGTCGCTTTTGAGAAAGGTATTCTGCTGGAATGTGAACCCGAGGGAGAAATTTTTATTCTGGGTAACGAACCGCAAATCAAACAGGTAGTTGCCATACTCACCGATAATGCAATCAAGCATTGTTATGAGGGAGGAAAAGTTGTGGTAAACGTGCAGAGTATCAGGAACAGATGTCTGTTAAGCGTCAGCAACAACGGCGACCCCATTCCGACAGAACTGCAGGACAAGATATTTGAACGCTTTTTCAGGGCAGACCAATCCCGTTCACGGGAAGAAAACCGTTACGGTCTGGGGCTGGCGATTGCCAAGCAGATTGTCGAAAATCATAAGGGAAGTATTTCGGTAAAATGTCACGATGATGTGACCGTCTTTGAAGTGCTTTTATAGTATAAAAACAAGTGCCGTGGAAAACGGCACTTGTTCAGGGGGCATTATACGGAAACGATACGGCAGTCAGAGAATGGATTTTTCTTTGAGATAGTCGGTAAATCGAAGAATATCGGCTCTGGCTTTCTCAAAGGTGACATGATAGTCTTTTATCATATCTTTGGCGATATCGTCAGTGGTTTTATTCTGTTCGAGTCGTTTCCAGATAAACGCTCCTGTTTCGTTGAGGGTAATCAGTGAGGTAAACTGTTCATTGCCGTCCCCCAAGGGGACAAGCAGATATTCACCGTCTATTTCCCTGAGTAAAAATCTTTTTTTCATGTTATCACCTGTTATTCATATTGTAGCCATTATAACTGTTTTGTCAGAAATAATCAAGCTATAATAAACGTCACTTAAAAATGAAAATATTTTGTAAACTCCTTCTGTCACGTTGTGCCACCTCCTGCAACAAGAAAGACTGACCGGGGGAGTAAATCGGTTATCATCTGAAGTTATCTGAAAGAGGAAACGCTATGTTTATGGGAATGGTCAGAGAAAAAACAGAAAAAATTGTCGGTCTTAAAGCAGAATTGCAATGGCTCTGGCATATCAGCAGTGTGTACAAAAAGGAAATTTTTGTCATTACCCTGATTTCTGTTATCAGCAGTATTTTCAGTTTGTCCATCAATCTCTGTCTGAAATACGTCATTGATACCGTTACGGGAGAAAATAAAGCTCATGTTGCTTTTTATGCTGTCGTTGCGGTGGTGCTTATGCTGAGTAATATCGGATTTTCGGCACTGAGTTCAAGAATCCGTATCAAAATCTATGTCAGAATTCAGAACGAACTGCAACTTGATGTTTACGGGAAGATTTTCAATGCACAGTGGGAAAGTCTGCGTGAATACCGCAAAGGTGACCTTATCAACCGTCTGAACAGTGATGTCAGTTCGATAGCCAACGGAGCGATTGGCTGGTGGCCTAATCTGCTGAGTGTTCTGACACAGTTTGTTTATTCTTTTTTTCTGATTGTGATGAACGACCCGACAATGGCACTGATTGCCTTTATTTCCGCACCGTTTTCGGCGTTCATGTCAAGGTTCATGATACGGCGTATGCACGAACACAATCTCAGAATCAAAGAACTGAGTGCAGATATGATGGCTTATCAGACCGATTCATTCGGTAATCTGCAATACATCAAGGCGTTTGGTATTGCTGACGTGGTTCATCGTAAGCTCAAAGAAAAACAGAACGCTTTCAAAGAAGAAAATCTGGATTACAACAAAGTTTCCATCGTGATGAGTACGTTGCTGAAACTTGCAGGATTACTGGTGACATTTGTATCTTACGCATGGGGAATTTACCGTCTGCATCAGGGGGCCATCACTTACGGGACAATGGTAATGTTTTTACAGATTACCCTTACATTGTCCGGGTCGTTCAATGCTCTGCTGAAAGTGATACCGACAACCATCAATCTTGGCACATCTGCTTCGAGAATTATGGGGATTGAGAATCTGCCGTCCGAAGATGTTACACCGACACCGCAGGAACGTCAGTTTATAGACGAAAGTCTGAAAACAGGGGTAGATATTCGTTGTCAGAATGTTACTTTCAGTTACAGCGATGAACCGAACGTAAATATTCTGGAAAACACCTCCTTTACCATAAAAAAGGGGGAAACTGTCGCCATAGTGGGAGGGTCAGGACTGGGCAAAACAACGTTTTTCCGTCTGTTGCTGGGAATCCTGTCCTGTACAGCGGGGAAAATCGAACTGGAGAACGTCAACGGCGATATCATGACGGCAAATGCTTCCATGAGAGAGTTGTTCGCCTACGTTCCGCAGGGAAATCCCATTACCGAAGCTACCATAGCCGAAAATATCAGAATGATAAACCCTGACGCTACTGATGAAGAAATTATCGGCGTGTTGAAAATGGCTTGTGCGTATGATTTTGTCAAAGAACTTCCCGAGGGTATTCATGCACACATCGGAGAGAACGGAAAAGGTTTTTCTGAGGGGCAGATACAAAGAATTGCCATTGCCAGAGCGTTGATTAAAGACGCTCCTGTCATTTTGTTTGATGAAGTCACTTCTGCACTGGACGAGGAAACGGAGTGGCGGTTACTGGAGAATATCCGAACACATTTACACAACAAGACCGTTATTTTTGTCACACACAAACTCAACACATTACAGATTTCCGATAAGATATTCAAGGTGGAAAACAGAAAATTTCAACGTGTTCATTTTGAAGTTTCGTAACAACAAGACTGCTCCGCTGACAGAAAGCGGAGCAGTCATAGTTTAAGGGCTTCGCCCTTAAAAATCCTGATTCAAGGGTTGCACCCTTGAAAATCCTGCCAAGGGGCGTTGCCCCTTGACCCCACC
>CACYBZ010000194.1 GCA_902772795.1 uncultured Ruminococcus sp.
TCAAAGACATTACCCTCGCTGACGTGGAACTGCCAAAACATATCGGGATTATTATGGACGGTAACGGCAGGTGGGCAAAAAAAAGAAATCTCCCCAGAAGCGCAGGACATACGGCAGGAGCAAAGACGTTTCGGAAAATTGTCAAATACTGCGAGCGTATCGGTATTCGGTATCTGACAGTCTATGCGTTTTCCACCGAAAACTGGAAACGTCCTGATGATGAAGTCAAAGCTCTTATGCGACTGTTCAAGTCCTATCTGGAAGAGGCTATCCGTGATTTCAAAGATGAAGATATCGTGGTACGGTTCATCGGTGATACCTCCGCCTTTCCCGAAGATTTGCAGGAACTCATTGCCGAAAATGAACGGGAATCCGCAGACCGTAAAGGTATGGTGCTGAATATTGCCATGAATTATGGCAGTCGTGATGAGATTGTCCGTGCAGTAAAACATATTTCGCAACAGGTAAAGGACGGTGTACTTTCTCCCGAGGATATCTGTGAGGAAACCATATCGCAGAATCTCTATACGGCAGGTCAGCCTGACCCCGACCTTGTTATCAGACCCAGCGGTGAATACAGAATCTCTAATTTTCTGCTCTGGCAGTCTGCCTATACAGAGTATGTAATTATGGACGAAGTACTGTGGCCTGATTTTACCGAAGAAATGGTGGACGAGTGTATTATTGCCTACGCCAAAAGAAACAGACGCTTCGGCGGAGTATGACAGAACTTTGACAGTTCTATTTTTACTGTTACTTTCATAAAAAGTTATAGAATATTTTGAAAGTGGGTTTTTTATGAAAACGAGAATTTTATCGGCAGTCATCGGTGTTCCCGCATTGCTGGCGATACTGTACTGCTACCGTTTTTTTCCGTGGTGTGTCAATATACTGTGTTCGCTTGTGTCGTTCGCCTGCTGTGTGGAACTGCTGAATGCCAAGAAATTTTTTCGGGATTTTCTGATTTCCGTTCCCTGTATGCTGTTTGCTCTGGCAATGCCCTTTGCCACTGATATTTCCGTTCTGATAACGGTCGTCATTGTATTGATGATATACTTGTTTGTCGTGCTGATTCTCAAATACCCCCGTTATCAGTTTGATGATGTTGCCTATCTGCTTACCGCTATCGGACTTTCTTCGTTCGGAATGAGCAGTATTGTACTGGCGTTACTTCTGGACGATACACATTCCTGTTTCTATATCATACTGTGTCTTGCCATTGCCTGGATTGCCGACGGCGGTGCTTATTTTGTCGGTCGTTCTCTGGGCAAAAAGAAACTTTGTCCTGATATCAGTCCCAAAAAGACGGTAGAAGGTGCTGTCGGCGGTGTGATTATCGGCACGCTTGGTGCATTGGGAACAGGTCTGGTATTTCAGTACCTGCTGTTCGGTGAAACGGCAAAGGTCAATCTGATTGCGGTTACACTTGTCGGTTTTGTCGGCAGTCTGCTTTCCATTGTCGGCGACCTGACTTTTTCGCTGATTAAACGCAGTTGCAAGGTAAAGGATTACGGTCATGTCATTCCGGGACACGGCGGTCTGCTCGACCGTTGTGACAGTCTGATTATGGTTGCTCCGTTTCTTTATCTGTTCGCTGTGTACTTTCCTTTGCTTCATGCAGTTTAAGGGCTTCACCCTTAAAAATCCTATCAGGGACTTTGCCCCTGAACCCCACAAGCCTCCCCAAAGGCTTGACCTAAACTTTAAGGTTTTATGTTTTTAAATGTATATTGCGGATAACAGACAGGGATTTTTGTCTTGACAAATTCCCTGTCAGTGTATCTTTTTGACAAATATTTTTTTCAGGAGGTTGTTATGACTGAAAATTTGTCCGTATTGGGGTCGACAGGGTCTATCGGAACACAGGCTCTTGATGTCGTGCGAAAACTCGGTATTCAGATTTCCGCCCTCACTGCGTCCAGAAATGTCACATTGATGGAAGAACAGGTCAGAGAGTTCAAGCCACGTCTTGCCGTCATGTTCGATGAACAATCTGCCAAAGACCTCAAAGTCAGACTGGCAGATACATCGGTAAAAGTGGAATACGGTATGGACGGGCTTATCTGTGCTTCGACGATTGACGAAGCGGACACTGTACTGAATGCCGTTGTCGGTATGGTAGGTCTGCAACCGACACTTGCAGCGATTTACCACAGAAAAAATATTGCTCTCGCCAACAAGGAAACGCTTGTTACAGGGGGTAAACTGGTTATGAATGCTGTCAGGGAATATGGTGTGAAACTTTATCCTGTCGACAGTGAACATTCTGCGATTTTCCAGTGTCTTCAGGGAATGAACAACAAAAAGGAACTCAAGAAAATTCTGCTGACCGCTTCGGGAGGCCCTTTTTTCGGCAAGACGAGAAAAGAACTGGAAAATGTCACGCTGGAACAGGCTCTCAACCACCCCAACTGGAGTATGGGAAAGAAAATTACCATAGATTCTTCTACCATGATGAACAAAGGGCTGGAAGTTATTGAAGCCAGATGGCTTTTTGATGTTCCTGTGGAAAATATTGAGGTCGTCGTTCATCGTGAAAGTATTATTCATTCCATGGTGGAATTTGCCGACAATTCCGTTATTGCTCAGCTGGGCGTTCCTGATATGCGTATTCCCATACAGTACGCTATCACCTATCCCCAACGGGTGGAATCGCCTGTAAAAGAGTTGCGTCTTACGGACATCGGTTCTCTGACGTTCGCAAAGCCTGATTTACAGACTTTTGATTGTCTGGCACAATGTATTCAGGCTGTCAGACGCTGTGACCTTGCTCCCGTTGTCGCCAACGGTGCCAACGAAATGGCAGTGGAATTGTTTTTGCAACGTAAAATCAGATTTCTGCAAATCGGTGAACTTGTCGCCAGAGCGGTGGAAAATGCAGATACTTCTCCGATTTCCTGCGTTGACGATATTCTTTCCGCTGACATCTCGGCAAGAGAATCCGTACTGGCTTCTGTCTGAGAAAAGTTCCCTGCCATTGAAAGAAAGAGGCGATTTCTATACAAGTTGCATTGTTAATTATTATTGGTATTGTTATTTTTGAACTGATTATTCTTTTTCATGAATTCGGTCACTTTATCTGTGCGAAAAAATCCAACGTACTGGTTCATGAATTTGCGTTGGGTATGGGGCCAAAGATTTTTGGTTTTCAGAAAGGGGAAACCCAATATTCTTTACGGCTGTTTCCGATAGGCGGATTTTGCAGTATGGAGGGCGAGGACGGCGAAAGCGATAACCCCCGTGCTTTCAGTAAGGCGAAAGTCTGGCAAAGAATGATTATCGTTGTCGCAGGAGCTACCATGAACGTACTTTTCGGACTGGTGCTGATGGCAATTATGCTTTGTATGCAGAATGTCCCCTATTTTGCCTCTACTACCATTGAATCCTTTCATGAAAATGCCGTTTCATCACAATACGGTCTGAAAAAGGGCGATACCATTATTTCCCTTGACGGCTATTCCATCTATACGGACAAGGATTTTTCCTATTCTCTGGCAACCATGAAAACAGATTCTCCTGTTATCAAAGTAAAACGTAACGGGGAAACGGTCGATTTGGGGAAAGTCAAGTTTGCCATGACCGAAGATGAAAGCGGTCGGAAATATATTCAGCTGGATTTCTGGGTTGTCCCCATTGAAAGAAATTTCGGTACAGTCGTCACACAGACTTTCAAACAGACGTATTCCGTTATCCGTATGATTTGGGGCAGTCTTATCGGTCTGATTACGGGACAGTTCTCCATGAACGATATTTCAGGGCCTATCGGTGCTGCGTCTGCCATTTCGGAAGCTACCTCTGTCGGACTGAAAACCTCGTTCAAAGACGGTCTGAACAATCTGATTTTCATGATGATGGTGATTTCTGTCAATCTGGGTATTTTCAATATGTTGCCCCTGCCTGCACTGGACGGCGGTAGATTTTTCTTTCTGCTGATTGAAGCCATTTTCCGTAAACCTGTTCCCCAAAAATACGAAGGACTGGTGCATACTGTCGGATTTGCTTTACTGATGATATTCATGCTCGTCATCTCTCTGAAAGATGTTCTGCGACTTTTCGGTATTTCCTGGTTCGGTTGATAAAAATTCAGTCTGTTGCGTCAGCAACAGACTTTTTTGTTGTTCAGGAATTTTCCGCAGGTCTTTTCAAAGATTTGACGGAAACTTTATGATAGATTTCCCCTTTTATATGGGAAGTTTTTATGGTATAATAAAAAAATACCACCTGTGCGGTTGAAAATCAAGATGAGTTTAAGGGCTACCGCCCTTAAAAATCCTGTGTCAAGGGTTGCACCCTTGACAATCCTGCCAAACTTTTTGAAAAAAGTTTGACA
>CACYBZ010000195.1 GCA_902772795.1 uncultured Ruminococcus sp.
ATTGCTTGGTACGGTAACGCCGTTCTGTTCCTGTTCGTCCATTCCGTTGTTTATCGGCTTTACGGGTGCAGGACTTCCACTCGGTGTGACGTTTTCTTTTCTGATTTCGTCACCTATGGTTGACCTGGGCAGTCTTGTCTTGCTGATGAGTATTTTCGGCTGGAAAGTGGCGGTAGTTTATGTAGTTCTCGGACTGGTGATTGCCGTGACAGGCGGTATCATCATCGAAAAACTTCATCTTGAAAATCAGGTGCAGGAATATATACGCAACGCTAAACAGATTGACATTCCTCAGACAGAACTGCACCGTACAGACAGATTGAAATATGCCTGGGAACAAGTGGTTTCGACTGCCCGAAAGGTATTTCCGTATGTTCTGGCAGGGGTCGGTATCGGTGCAGTGATTCACAACTGGATACCGCAGGAATGGATAATTACTGCTCTGGGAAATCATAATCCTTTTGGTGTGATTATCGCCACAATATGCGGTATTCCGATGTATGCCGATATTTTCGGCACAATTCCCATTGCGGAAGCATTACTTGGCAAAGGGGCTTTGCTGGGGGTTGTTCTGTCGTTCATGATGGGGGTGACAACGCTGTCAGTGCCGTCAATGATTATGCTCAAAAAAGCGGTGAAAGCCAGACTGCTCGGTATTTTCATTGTCATCTGTACGCTGGGAATTATTATTGTCGGTTATGCGTTCAATGCACTGCAGTTTCTGCTGATTTGACGGAGGGATTGTTATGGACAACAAAAAGGGAATCAGTCTGTTTCAGAAATATCTGACAGTCTGGGTAATACTTTGCATGGCGGTGGGTGTTCTTACAGGAAAGTTTCTGCCACAGATAACGGGCTTTTTCGGTCGGTTCACCTATGCCGACGTATCTTTACCGATGGCGGTGCTGATATGGCTGATGATTTATCCGATGATGATGAAAGTGGATTTTCAGAGTGTCAGGGACGTGGGAAAAAATCCGAAAGGATTATTTGTCACATGGATAACCAACTGGCTGATTAAACCGTTTACTATGTATGGTATTTTCAGTCTGTTCTTCTTTGTGATTTTCAAAAAATGGATTGCCCCCGACATGGCAACAGAATATCTCAGCGGTGCGGTTTTGCTGGGTTCTGCTCCGTGTACGGCGATGGTCTTTGTGTGGAGTACACTGACAAACGGTAATCCTGCCTATACGGTTGTTCAGGTGGCGACAAATGATTTGATTATTCTGGTAGCCTTTGTGCCTGTGGTAAAATTTCTGTTAGGAGTTTCAGACGTGTCTGTTCCGTGGGATACGCTGATTCTGTCGGCGGTGCTGTTTGTGGTTGTTCCGCTGACGATGGGTATTCTTACCAGAAGGATTGTCACCCATCGAAAAGGCAAAGCCTATTTTGAAAATACGTTTATCAAAAAATTTGACGGGATAACTACTGTCAGTTTATTGCTGACGCTTGTACTGATTTTTGCTTTTCAGGGCAATACCATTCTTGAAAATCCGTTGACTATTGTGCTGATTGCCGTTCCGCTGGTTTTGCAGACATTTCTGGTTTTTGCGGTTGCCTATCTGGCTTGCAAAGCATGGAAACTTCCGCACAATATCGCCTCGCCCGCAGGAATGATAGGAGCGTCCAATTTTTTTGAACTGGCAGTGGCTGTTTCCGTTGCCCTGTTCGGTACGACATCGCCGTCAACCCTGACAACAACCGTTGGTGTACTGACAGAAGTTCCTGTTATGTTGTTGCTTGTCCGTATTGCCAATAAGACAAAAAAATATTTTTTATGATTTCGGAGGTAATTTTATGTCATTGTTCAGACGAAAGAAAGAAGAAACAAAACCCTGCTGTTGCGGAAAAAATGCTGTCACTGCAGATACAGACACCGTATCAGAACCCATAACGAATATTAAAGTTCTGGGAGCAGGTTGCAAGTCATGTCATCAGATGTTTGAAAACACCAGACAAGCGGTACAGAATATCGGAATGGATATCGAAGTGGAATATATTACCGACATGGAAAAAGTAATGTTGTACGGTATTATTTCCATGCCTGTACTTGTTGTCAATGATAAGGTTGTCGCTTCCGGCAGAGTGCTGAAACCGACAGAAATTGAAAAATATCTCCGATGAATGGCAGGCAGGAGTAAAGGGGTATTCACTTTTGAAAATCTGAAGTGTTATAGTTTGCAGAAAATATACGTTTCACTGTAAAAAGCCGACAAAGAATTGTTTTTTCCTTGTCGGCTTTTCCTAATGTTGTTTTTTGGGTATCAGACTACTGTTACCGTACAGCTTGCCGTCTTGCCGTTATGGGTAGTTACGGTGATAACGGTTGTCCCTTTCTGTTGCGTGACAATTTTACCTGTGCTGTATACTTTTGCAACATCAGGATTACTACTTGTCCACTTGTAA
>CACYBZ010000196.1 GCA_902772795.1 uncultured Ruminococcus sp.
AACCGTTCCTAAAATTTGTCCTATACTTACAGGAATTTCTTCGCCGTTATTTGTCACAGATTGAAACTGTTCTGATAAAGTAAACGCATTTTCCTGAAAAAGTGCCATGACAGTCGAACCGCCAAATTCAAAATAGCCTTTTTCTTCGCCCTGTACGACTGCGGTGTTTTTATTGATGTTACAGATTTTTCCGACCATCAATGCCCCGATTTCCATTTGTATCACATCTCCGAAAACAGATGTTTCAATAACGGCATATTCTCTGCTGTTCTGAAACCACACGGGATAGGCTTCGCACGCTATCGGGCGAACCGAATGTAACACACCGTCTATTCTTTTCTGACAACGTACCTCACCGCTGACAGCATAAATATAATGATGATAATGCTTCGGCTCTAAACGGAACACACAACAAATACCATTGGCAAATTTTCGGGATAATTCCTTATCCTCAAGTAAATCAGCAACCGTATATTGACTGTGTTTTATGGGGAGTTGCAGTGTATCGCTGACACGGTAAACACTAAGATAAGCATCACAAGGACTGATTATTGCTTTATCGTTTGGTCTGATGGTCAGTGTTTTGGTACGTTTGAAAAAATCGTTGAATGAACGGAATTTCTGTTGGTCAAATTCCTGTAAATTGATATTGTACTCCTTGACATAACGGGAAATCAGCCACTTTGACAACGGTGACGACAAATACTTTGCCATCGCCTGAGAAAAATACGGCTTTTTCACAAACGGTTTCAACAAACCTCTTCCCAATGCTGTACCGTACAGAAAACGCATGGAAGGCGATTCACTCATACCGCACCTCTGAACACAAACAAACTGACAAATTCCAGAACACCAATGACAACAATCACAATTTTTCCTACAGACGCAGGTTTTCTTATCTCTACAGGCGATACAAATCCTATCGCCGTCAACGCCAGCATAACCAGAAAACAAACAACATTACTAAAAAGTCCGTTGCTGAAAGCTATATAGAAAAGTGGCATAACCAAAGCAATCGTTGTTACAGGAACGCCAAGATAACTTTTACGTCTGCCATCTTTTCGGCTCTGCCGTTCTTCTTCAAGTACATTGAAGTATGCCAGTCGTATCAGTGCCGCCAAAATGTAAATACATGCCACTACCATGGACAAAACCTGAGCTCCGACAATCATGTAAACCAATATCGCCGGAAATACGCCAAAACTGACTAAGTCACTTAAAGAATCTATCTGTATGCCAAAACGTTTCTCATTTTCATCTCTTCCCTTTTTGGTAGATGCCACTGCTCCATCAAACATATCGCAGATTCCCGAAATCATCAGCAACACTACCGCAAGAAAATAATTTCCCTTAATGGAATAGAATATGCCTACACATGCCGATAACATTCCCATATAGGTCAATATAACGGTATAACTATAATATCCTATGATTTTACGTTCCATTATTATATTTTTTCCTCCCCTGTCTACGGTTAAATCCCTCTCAACCCGTCAATGCTGAAAGTCAGAATACTTCGTGCAAAATACGTCACACTTTCCGACTTTAATACAGTTCGTCGCTATTATACGTCAATTATCTTAAATAAACATTGATAACAGCCTGCTATTTTTTCAATGTTTATTCAATGTTGCGGTATGACAATTCTGATTGTATAATTGTCTGTGTTACTGGAAAGAAAAGATGTGATGATTTGAGAATACTGATAGTTGAAGACGAAGTGGAAATTGCAGACGGTATCAAAGCTATACTGGAAAAAGAAGGCTATCAGACAGATGTCGTCTATGACGGTCTGAGCGGTCTGGACGAATTGCTGAGTAATATTTACGACCTCGCCTTGCTGGATATCATGTTACCTAAAATCAGCGGTATTGACGTTCTGCGTTCGGCACGCAATTCGGGAATTGATACTCCCGTTATTCTGCTTACGGCACGTTCACAAACAGAAGATAAAATTATGGGACTGGACAGCGGAGCTGATGACTATCTTACCAAACCGTTCGATGCTGGTGAACTGCTGGCAAGAATTCGGGCAAGATTCCGCCGTCGTGATAATGTTATCACACAGTCTATTTCTTTTGCGGATATTCGTCTGGAACAGTCTACCATGAAACTTTACGGTCGTGAACGGTCGGTTAAACTGGCAAAAAAAGAATATCAGCTTCTGGAATATCTGCTGGTCAATCACGGCTGTATTTTGACACGCAATATGCTTGTTGCCAAAATATGGGGATATGATGACCAGGCAGAATATAATCAGCTTGATGTCTATATCTCTTTTGTACGCAAAAAACTGAAATTTGTCAGTGCTAATATCTCTATTGTGACAGAAAAAGGAGTCGGTTATTCTCTTCAGGCGGGCGGACATACTGATGGAATCTGAAATCAGAAAAAAATTTGTCATTATCACTGTTTCACTGACAACACTGCTTCTTTCCGTTTTTTATCTTTCCATGCATTTTTACTATCGCTATTGGTTTGAACAGGATACGTTACAGTTTCTGGAATGGGTAGCTGACAACGGTGTTTTCCCGACAGATTCGGATAATCCCCCACCGTCTGCGAACCATAACAATCTTGATGACTCCGAATTTGTCATAACCGCTGTGGTTATGCAGGACGGCAAACGTATTTCTGAAAATGCTGTCGGTAACAACTGCAACACCGAACCTATCCCTCAGGAAATTATTGACTGTATTCTTGCCAATGACGATGATGACTATAATGCAGGGTCGTATATCTATGTACTGCGACCGCTTTCCGATAACAAAACACTTCTTCTCATCACTGATTCGGATTACAACAGTACCAAACCGACAAGGTTATTATCAAAAATCATACTGATATTGCTTGGTGTTTTCCTGATGACATCGATTGTCTTTTTTCTTTCCCGTTTTATTACCAATCCTGTTACCAAAGCAATGTTGCGTGAAAAACAATTCGTTTCTGATGCCAGTCACGAACTGAAAACTCCTCTCGGGGCTATCAGTATCAATGCTCAGGCACTTCTGGGCAGTGCGGAAAAAGTGTTCTCTCCCAAATCAGAAACAACCGTTCCTCTGGCTGAGTCCCGACGCAACTACGAAAGACATATACAGAATATTATACGGGAATCTCAGCGTATGAACCGCCTTGTTGAAAAACTTCTTATGCTCTCTAAAATTGAAGAAAATAAAGTGCGAAAAAAATCACAGATTTCTCTTTCCTCCTGCGTGGAAGAAATGGCTCTCACTTATGAAAGCGTTGCCTATGAAAAGGGTATCCACTATAGTTATGATATCGCAGACGGTATGAGTATCAACGGCATAGAAGATGAAATCAAACAACTTATCGCTATATTAATTGACAATGCAATAAAATATACACCCAAAGACGGAAATGTCCGTACAACACTGCAACGCAGAAAAGAAAAAATTGTTCTTACCGTAGAGGACACCGGGGACGGTATTCCCGCTGAAAATCTGCCTCATATCTTTGAACGGTTTTATAAAGCGGATATTTCCCGACAAAGCAGTTCTTTTGGCCTTGGACTTGCCATTGCCAAAGCTATTGCTGACAGACATAAAGCACATATCTCCGCCGAAAGTACGCCCGGCAAAAATACAAAATTTGAGGTGGAATTCTGAACTATGGAAAATGAGAAAAAAGCAAAAATTGACCGATATAAAAAAATATTCTGGGTAATATTTTCGCCTTTATTGGCGATACTCACTGTATGGGCAGTACTTCAGCAAAATAAAAGCGTATCTTTTAAAGATATTATCGACACTGTTTCCCATACCAACAAAGTGTGGTTTACCTTAGCGGCCATCTCTTCTTTTTTGTTCATCGTATTTGAAGGTGTCGCCTTACGCTCCATTCTTAAAGGTGCAGGTTACCGTCCGAAAGTGTTTGACGGTCTGCTCTACAGTACTTCGGATATTTATTTTTCGGCAATTACCCCTTCTGCAACAGGCGGTCAGCCTGCCACCGCTTATTTTATGATGAAAGACGGCGTTTCGGGTGGTGTCGTTACCGCAACACTCATTCTCACTCTGATGATGTATTCTCTTTCTGCGGTCGTGTTGGGTATTATTTCCATCATTATTTCTCCCCACTCTTTTTTCAGTTTCAGTCCGCTTTCAAAACTGCTGATTATTCTGGGGGCTGTCGTTCTGGGTACGCTGACATTCTGTTTTTTCTTCATGCTCAAGAACGGCAACAGGATTTTTTCATGGCTGGAACGTTTTTTTAACTTCCTTAAACGGAAAAAAATCATCAACTTTCCCGAAAGAGTGTTCAAAAAACTGAATAAAACCAAAACGGACTATGCGGAATGTTCCAAACTTCTCGCCAGAAATCACTGGATTCTGATAAAATCCTTTATCTGGACATTTCTTCAGCGATTTTCACAGACCATTGCCCCTGCTTTTCTGTATCTTTCTCTCGGCGGTGACATAAACTCCTCTTTCCTTATCTTTTCCAAACAATGTCTGATTACTATCGGCTATCATCTTATTCCCATTCCCGGAGCAATGGGCGTTGCCGATTATTTAATGATAGACGGCTTTTCGGAAATTATGGAACGTAATTCGGCTTTCAGTCTTGAAATACTCAGCCGTGGACTGACATTTTATCTGTGTGTATCGTTCAGCGGACTGATTACGCTTATCGGCTATATTATCAAAAGAATACGAAAAACTGACATGACTGTCGAAAAGTAGTGTTATCTTAAATGCCGTGACAACGGCATTTTTTATTATCAGCGTAAATAAAGAAAGGATACCCGATATGGATACTGTTCAAAATTATTGTTCTGTCTGCGGAAATAAACTTATTCTTAAACCGTGCAACGATGAAGGTATGGTGAAATATTGTGATAAATGTAACGCATTCCGTTTTCCCGTTTATAACAGTGCTGTAAGTATGGTCATTTTCAATCCTGACAAAGATAAAATCCTGTTAATACAACAATACGGACGCAAAAGTAATATTCTGGTTGCAGGTTACATCAACAAGGGCGAAACACCACAACAGGCATTGCAAAGAGAAATAAAAGAAGAAGTAAATCTCAATGCGGTAAGCTGGGATTATAATGACAGTATGTATTTTGAGAAAACAGAAACTCTGATGCACAATTTTGTCGTTGTGACAGACAGCGAGGATTTTACACTCAAGGAAAACGAAGTAGACAAAGCTCAATGGTTCAGTATCAAGGAGTCTGTCGAAAATATCCGACCGAACAGTATGGCAGAAAAATTTCTGCTGAAATCACTTCAGACCAGAAATCTGCTTTAACCATCTACTTCAGATAAAAAGGAGGTGCATTCTATGAGAATTATTTTTTATCTGCTAAAAAAACTGATAGGATTAATTACTCTTTTTGTAACGCTAATCGGTACTTTTTCTGCTCTGTACGTGTGGCTGTCCAAAAAAGGAATTATCAAATCAGAATGGATTATTGAAAAAACACCTTCAGGAAAAGGAATGCGTTTTGTTACATCAATACGTGACAAAATATTTCTTTCTTTTCAGGTGTAAATCACAGAAAGCGTTTTTCCAACCATTGTCAGTTGAAAAAACGCTTTTTACTGTTTCAAGGGTTGCACCCTTGAAAATCCTGCCAAGGGGCTTTGCCCCTTGACCCCACCCACTTTTGAAAAAGTGGGACAAAACTTTTTGTAGCTCACTTCGTTCGGAATGTTTTCTCTGCGTTGTCCGAAATCTGCGTCAGCAGATTTCGCCTCAAAAGTTTCGGTCAAGCCTTTTCAAAGGCTTGCGGGGTTCAGGGGCGGAGCCCCTGATGGGGTTGAGGGGCAAAGCCCCTCACAGGGGTTCGGGGACGGAGTCCCTGATG
>CACYBZ010000197.1 GCA_902772795.1 uncultured Ruminococcus sp.
AATTCGGACAGTATCAGGTACGAATGTCCTGTTGTTTGGAACAGCTGTGCAACCGTCAAAAATGACGTTACCTGTTGAGACAACATTTATTTTATTTTCCAACAACGAAGAAAGCATTGACGCAGCTTTGACAAACAACTCAGTAAATATAAAACCTCTGGAAATCAATAATTTTCAGAGTCCCTGTACAGAAGAAGCTATGGAACAGACAGTCGTCGCAACAGAAGATGAAGAAAACATGTAAGATTTTTCTCCCCACTTTTGAAGTATAAAAATGGGCTTTTGCCCACTTTTGTTTTTGTGTAGTCATTTTTTCATGTGATTTCATGCGATTTCTCGGACAAAAAGCTCGTTTCTGCCCACTTTCTGCCCACTTTCTGCCCACTTTTGGAACATAAAAGTGGGCATGAAAAACGGGTAAAAATGTTGAAAAATTTCACAAAATAAGGCTAAGAACGGGCTTTTTGGGGTATTTTTTGGTGAAATTTGCAGTTTCTGCCCAGATGCCCACTTTTTTCTTTTATTTAATGTGATAAAAAAAATAATAAAAATATATAAAATAACGAAAAAAAGTGGGCAAGTGGGCATAACAGTGTTTTTCGCCAAATATTAACTTTTTGTTAAGTATTTTCAGGTAGTCTTGTATTCATAATTTTTGTGTGATATATTTACGGTACTTATGATGGGTTACAGATTAAGTCCAATGAAAAATCGGTTTATAATTGTCATGATAATTTGGTAACAAAAGGTACGGCTACAAAATTCATGAGTGTCTTTAACAAAGACGATAATAACGGAAACTGATAACGAAGTACGAATAATGATATTTTTAACAGGAGGTTATGCAATGGACTTTTCAGATGAGTACGACAAAATTTTAGAAGAAAGACCCGATTACGGATTTGAATTCGAGTATCGTAGCGGACATCTTGACGGAAACCCTATGCTGTTGAGTAAACAGGATATGATTGATATTGGTATAGTCCGTGGTAATGACCAGAACCTGTTTATTTATTGCAGAAAGTGCGGTACTTACATGGATTTCCAGCAAGGTAAAAACAATATGCTTGACGGAAAATACATCTGTCCTGTTTGCAGAAAAAGCGTGAGAGAAAGAACGCCCTACTCACGACTTAATGAAGCGAATGAAGCGTTTTTAGCTGAGTTGGAAGATGATGATTACGAAGATTATTATGGCGACGAAGATGATGAAGACGACAGTGGTGAATATTACGAAGAAGTATGCGGTGAATTAGGAGATTACACTCCATGGTTAGACGACTGATGAAAATGGAATATTGATATTTTTAAAGAGCCTTTTTACAGGCTCTTTTTCTTTTGCTCGCAGAAATTACATTCCCTTTTATGAGGAGAGATAGAAGATGTTCTGTCTCTTTTGATTTTGTCCAATGACAAAGGGGAGAAATATGCGAGAAAATCAATTTCAGGCAAAACTGATTAAAGATTTAAAAAAGATATTTCCTGGTTGTATTGTGATGAAAAATGACGCAAATTACATTCAAGGTATCCCCGACTTATTGATATTGTACGGCAACAGATGGGCGTGTCTGGAATGTAAGAAAAGCAGTCATGCAAAACATCAGCCCAATCAGAAATATTATGTGGAACTGATGAATGAAATGTCATTTGCGAGATTCATCAGCCCTGAAAATAAGGAGGAAATTATCGGTGAACTTCAACAGACATTCCAATCTTGAAGGGCAACATGCCTTTTTGGGGGCGAGTAAGTATCACTGGATAAATTACAGTGAAGAAAAAGTAGCCGAAAGCTATGCCAAACATTTAGCGGTACAGAAAGGTACAATCTTACACGACTTTGCGGCACGATGTATCAAGCTGGGACAGAAATTACCGAAGTCGAATAAAACGCTGAATATGTATGTCAACGATGCTATCGGGTTTAGAATGACACCTGAACAGGTTTTATATTTTTCTGAAAATTGTTACGGTACCGCCGATACGATAGCTTTCAGAAACGGCACACTCAGAATACACGATTTAAAGACGGGTATAACACCCGCACACATGGAGCAGTTGGAAATTTACACTGCTCTTTTTTGTTTGGAGTATAAATGTAAGCCTATGGATATTCAGATGGAACT
>CACYBZ010000198.1 GCA_902772795.1 uncultured Ruminococcus sp.
GGGGCTTTGCCCCTGAACCCCACAAGCCTTTGAAAAGGCTTGACCGAAACTTTATGGTTGTTTTGCGGAAACGCAGGTTATTTTGTCAGGGGAGTATATTATGGAATTGCAGGAGTTACGAAAAAAAGCGATGTCGTTACCGCTTTCGCCGGGGGTTTACCTTATGCGTGACAGACAACGGCATATTATCTATATCGGAAAGGCAAAAGCACTCAAAAATCGGGTAAGTCAGTATTTTGGTTCTCATACCAACCATTCACCGAAAGTCATCAGTATGGTGGAAAATGTCGATGATTTTGACTATATTCTTACGGACAGTGAATTTGAAGCGTTGGTATTGGAATGTAGTCTGATAAAGCAACATCAGCCACGTTACAACATTCTGCTGAAAGACGACAAAGGGTATCACTATCTGAAAGTGACCAGCGAAGAATGGCCGAGAATTACGGTGGTGAGAAGTGTACAGAATGACAAGGCACAGTATATAGGGCCTTATATGAGTTATCACACAGTGGTGAGTGCTCTGGAACAGGTAAGAAGAATTTTCGGGATTCCTGATTGTGACAGAAAATTTCCGCAGAGTATAGGCAAAGGTCGGGCTTGTCTGAATTATCATATCAGGCTGTGCAGTGGGGTGTGTACGGGAAAGATTTCAAAGGAAGAATATCGGGAAAATATCGTTGAGGCGGTGAAGTTTCTCAAAGGGGAAAACAATACTGACCTGAAAAAACTCACCGCCGAAATGAACGAAGCTTCTGAAAATCTGGAATTTGAAAGAGCCTCCAGAATCCGTGACAGAATTTTCGCCGTTCGGAAAATGCGGGAAAATCAGAAAGTGGTGTTCAGTGACGGGGGAGAACAGGATATTATTGCTGTCATCACGCAGGAGGACAAAGCCTGTTTTGAAGTGTTCAATTTCCGCAGTGGCAGATTATCGGACAGGGAATATTTTATTGTCAGTCAGGTTGACGACATTGAACAGGCAAAGCGTGATTTTCTGTTGCAGTATTATTCTTTGCGGAGTGACATTCCGCAGAGAATTGCTCTTGACGGCGATGTCAGCGACAAGGTTCTTGTGGAACAGTGGCTGACGGAAAAAGCAGGGAAGAAAGTCAGGATTGTCATACCAAAGAAAGGCGAACAGTTTCAGCTGGTGCAGATGTGCCGTAAGAATGCAGGGGAACATCTTGCACAGCAGAGTGGTTTTGTCGGAAAGGAAATTGTCGCACTCAACGATCTGGGAAGAATGCTGGGACTGGAAAAGACACCTGTATATATTGAATCCTATGATATTTCCAACCAGAACGGAACAGCCAATGTGGCAGGCATGGTAGTTTTTGAAAACGGAAAACCGCTTAAGAGTGCCTATCGGAAATTTGCGATAAAGACGGTTGCGGGACAAGATGATTATGCGTCAATGGCGGAAGTCATGGAAAGACGGCTGAACGAATATGAACAGCACAAAGCCGAAAACAGTGGTTTCGGCAGGTTGCCCGACCTGATATTGCTTGACGGAGGTAAGGGGCAGATCCATGCCGTTGACAAAGTGCTGAAAGAAAAAGGGTATACCATTCCGCTTTTCGGCATGGTAAAGGACAGTAAGCACAGGACACGTGCCGTTACCACCGCAGAAAGGGAAATTACCATCAGAAATAACCGTAATGTATTTACGCTGGTTTCAACGATTCAGGAGGAAGTCCATCGTTTTGCCATCGGCTACCATCGGCAGAAAAGAAAGCAGGAAGCTTTTCACAGTTCGCTGACGGAAATTGACGGTGTCGGCGAAAAAAGAGCAAAAGCCTTGCTGAAATATTTCGGGTCTGTGGAGAATATCAGGTGTGCCGACATTACAGAACTGAAAAATACGCCGTCCATTACTGAACAGACCGCACAGAACATTTACCGTTACTTTCATTCATAGAAAACTAATCGTTGACAACCACAAATTTTTTTGTCCACTTTTTTTCAAAAAAGTGAAAGGCATAGCCTTTTTCGGCGAGAGAAAATTGCTCGTAGCAATTTTGGGGTGACAGTACCTTGTGGGATTTTAAAAGGCGAAGCCATTTGACTTGGATTCATTGGAAAAATAACGGAGATGATGTAATAACATGGTAAAATGGAAAACACTGTTCAAAAAGAAACTGAAGTCAGCGTGGAAATATATACGGACATTTGTCAAGTGGGTAATGATAGGCAGTTTCACAGGGGGAATAGGCGGACTTGTCGGTACGCTGTTCGGAACAACATTGCAACACGCCAATCATATCAGTCAGAATATATGGTGGCTGATATTTTTTATGCCGTTGGGCGGTGTGGTGATATGCGGACTCTACAAGATGTGCGAACTCGAAACAGACCCGGGAACAAATATTATTCTGGAATCCGTTCGGACAAAAAAACACGTTCCGTGGATTATTGCCCCGCTGATTTTTTTCAGTACGGCAATGACGCATTTACTGGGCGGTTCGGCAGGTCGTGAAGGTGCAGCACTGCAACTGGGCGGAAGTCTGGGCTATGTGGTCGGCAGAGTTACCCGCCTGGACGAAAAAGATATGCACCTTGCAGTGATGTGCGGTATGAGCGGACTGTTCTCGGCATTGTTCTGTACCCCTGTGACGGCGTGTGTCTTTGCGATTGAAGTTATCAGCGTAGGTGTTTCCTATTATTCGGCACTCGTGCCTTGTCTGATATCGTCAGTAGTGTCTTACAGTGTGGCATTGCATTTCGGTATTACACCGATGAAATTTGATATTGTCAGCTGTATTCCCGAACTGAATTTTGTTTCTCTGTCGCAGGTCATTGTACTGAGTGCCTGCTGTGCGGTAGTGAGCATAGGGTTTTGTATCTGTATGCACAAAACGCCGAAACTGATGAAAAAGTGCTTTAAAAATGACTATCTTCGGGCGGTGGCAGGAGGAATTATCATTGTTGTGCTGACGTTTGCGGTAAACTGTCGTGACTATAACGGGGCAGGGTCAGAAATCATCGCCAGAGCCTTGCACGGTGAAGCCAGAACAGAAGCTTTTCTGTTAAAGATTATTTTTACCGCCGTCACGATAGGTTGCGGATACAAAGGCGGAGAAATTGTACCGACATTGTTTATCGGTTCGACATTCGGCTGTATGATGGGCGGAATACTGGGGTTAGACCCTGTTTTCGGGGCAGGAATAGGTATGATATGTCTGTTTTGCGGAGTGGTCAACTGTCCGATTGCGTCGCTTATGCTGAGTGTGGAAATTTTCGGGGCAGAGGGTATCATTCTTTTCGCCACAGGTTGTGTCGTGAGTTATATGCTCAGCGGTTACTACGGACTGTACAGCAGTCAGAAAATTCTGTATTCCAAACTCAAAGCCGAATTTATCAA
>CACYBZ010000199.1 GCA_902772795.1 uncultured Ruminococcus sp.
GCTTTCAGACTGTAAAGCATATTGATAGCTTGCAACGGGGTAAGCGTATCCAGATTTACTGCTTTCAATTCAGCAATAAGCTCATTCTGTGCCATATTTCCCAGAAATGACATCTGCATTTCTTCTTCTTTTTTCTTCTTTTTGACGACATCAATATTTTCCGTATTTCCTTTTTCGTAGCTTTTCTGAATTTCTTTTGCCCGTCTGATAATCCATTCGGGAATTCCTGAGAGTTTTGCTACTTCTATGCCATAGCTCTTGTCTGCTCCCCCTCTGACAATACGACGTAAAAATGTAATATCATCACCGTTCTTTCTGACAGCAATATTGTAATTTTTTACACCGTCCAGCAGATTTTCCATAACGGTGAGTTCGTGATAATGGGTAGCAAACAACGTCTTTGCTCCCAGTTTCCGCTTGTCGCTGACAAATTCCAGTACAGCTCTGGCAATGCTCATGCCGTCAAATGTTGATGTCCCTCTGCCGATTTCGTCCAGTATCAACAGACTGTCAGCGGTTGCATTTTTTATGATATTGGCTACTTCGTTCATTTCCACCATGAATGTGGATTGTCCTGACGACAAGTCATCTGACGCTCCCACTCTGGTAAAGATTTTGTCCACGATACAGATATCTGCATAAGTAGCAGGAACAAAACAACCTGTCTGTGCCATAAGAACAATCAGGGCAACCTGTCGCATATAAGTGGACTTTCCTGCCATGTTCGGCCCTGTAATGATAGCTGTTCTGTTATCTTCTTTGTCAAGCGTCACATCATTCGGCACGAAAGGAACATCTTTCATCAGTTTTTCCACAACAGGGTGTCGGCTTTCTTTGAGAGTCAGTATGCCTTTAACATTGATGTTCGGTTTGCAATATCCGTTGTCTGCTGACACGTTGGCAAAAGAACACAAGACATCTAACCTTGCAATACTTTCAGCGGTCTTTTGTATACGCATAAGATTTTCAGCGACAAAATTCCGCACTTCTTCAAACAACTGATATTCCAGTGCAACAGATTTTTCTTTTGCTCCCAGTATTCTTCCCTCAACGGTCTTTAATTCCTGCGTGATATACCTCTCGCAATTTGCCAGGGTCTGTTTACGGATATACGTTTCGGGAACTTGTTTCTTGAATGAGTTGGGTACTTCTATGTAATAGCCGAAAATTCGGTTATAGCCTATTTTTAGTTTCGCAATATTCGTTTTTGCTTTTTCCTGTGCCTCGATTTCGGCAAGAATGTCGGACGCATGATTCATGTCATTGAAAATCAGATCCAGTTCTTCACGATATCCCTCTTTAATCATTCCGCCTTCCCTTACGCTGAACGGCGGTTCTTCGACAATCGCATCGTCAATTCGGGTAAAGACATCTTCCAGTGTGTCTATAGTGCTGAATATTTCTGTCAGCAAAGATGATTTCACGGGAGAGAGTTTTTCTTTCAGATTCGGTAATTTTTCCAACGCACTCGCCAATGAACGCAGTTCTCTGGCGTTAGACGTGCCATAGACAATTC
Organism: uncultured Ruminococcus sp.; assembly: GCA_902772795.1. Taxonomy (GTDB): domain Bacteria; phylum Bacillota; class Clostridia; order Oscillospirales; family Acutalibacteraceae; genus CAG-964. The sequence goes on from CACYBZ010000199.1 coordinate 1,517, forward strand.
TTGTCATCAGCCGTTCCATATCCAGAATTCCCTGTAAAGCGTCTGTGATTTCCGAACGTAACACCAGGTCATTGACAAGTTCTTCAACGGCGTTCTGCCGTCTGCTGATGGCTCCGCAACTGAGTAAGGGTTTTTCTATCCACGAACGGATTAACCGCTTTCCCATAGATGTTCGGGTTTTATCCAGTACCCACAGCAATGACCCCTTTTTCTGCTTGTTCCGCATGGTTTCAATCAGTTCCAGATTGCGTGCTGTGTTGAAGTCGATACTCATATATTGCGACTCTTTATAAACAGAAAAAACTTTGATTCTGTCAATGCCCTGCTTCTGTGTATCTCTGAGATATTCAAGCAACACACCTGCACTGTCTGTCAATACTTCTGCTGACTGTTCGGCAACATCGCTTCCGAATTTTTCAGCGATAGCCGAATAACAACGGTTATGTTCAAAATTTTCTTCGGCAATACGTTCCACACCTGCCGAAAGCTTATCTTTGATAAATACCGCAAGTTTCTTATCATTGGCAATATCTCCGCCAACCAGAATTTCTCTGGGCATAATCTTGCCGAGTTCGTTCTTAATCAGCGATACCACATCATCTCCTACCAAGGACGTACCCAGAAATTCTCCTGTTGAGATGTCACAATAGCTGATTCCCACCTGACTGCCGACCGTATAAAGACAACACACATAATTGTTGATACTTTCGTCAAGCATACTGTTTTCTGTGACCGTTCCCGGAGTAATAATTCTGATAATATCACGTTTTACCAGTCCTTTGACGGTAGACGGGTCTTCCATCTGTTCGCATATGGCGACCTTGTAGCCTCTTGCCACCAGTTTGGCAATATAGGATTCACTGCTGTGATAAGGTACTCCGCACATCGGAGCTCTTTGTGGCAGACCGCATTCTTTTCCTGTCAGCGTGAGTTCCAGTTCTTTGGAAACCAGTTTAGCATCGTCAAAGAACATTTCGTAAAAGTCACCCAGTCGGAAAAACAGAATACAGTCTTTATTTTTTTCTTTGATTTTCAGATACTGTTGCATCATCGGAGAAAGCTGTGCCATAATTTTCACCTTTGTCATCATTTTACTGTTTAAGGGCTTCGCCCTTAAAAATCCCACCAACTTTTTGAAAAAAGTTGGACAAAAACTTTTGTGGCTCACTTTGTTCGGATTGTTTACCCTGTGTTATCTAAAATCTGCAACAACGGATTTTACCTTGAAAGTTTTGGTCAAGCCTTTTTTAAGACTTGCGGGAGTTCGGGGAAAACGCTACCGAATTTTGTGGACTGACGAAATACAAGTCAAAACGGCAACAATACCGTTCTGACTTGTCGGGTAGGATTGTAATTGAATTTTAGTGACAACCGCTACAACCTGAACAATCACCACCGCAGGAGTGTACAC
>CACYBZ010000200.1 GCA_902772795.1 uncultured Ruminococcus sp.
ATGCAAAAGCAACTTCTAACGAACGGAAATGTATTTAAGCGCACCGATGGCAGATGGTGCGGAGTGGTGTGGTATCGAAATGAGCAAGGCGAACGCAAGCGAAAGAGATTCTCCGGCACGACTAAACAGGAAGTCAGCCGGAAAATCAAAGACTATATCGCAGCCTTTGAGGACGCAAATTCTGCATCGCATGAATCAAAGAAAAGGCTTCGGGAAAGTATGCATATTTGGCTGGAACTGTTTAAGTTCCCCGCTGTGGAGCAAAGCACCTATGATCGGCTGGAATGTACCGCCAAGCACCAGATCTCCCCTGTTCTCGGTGACAAGGTGGTCGGAGATATAACCTCCGCTGACATCAGGGCGTGGCTGTCGATGGAGCATTCGGCAGGTCTTTCCTTGAATCTATCTTCTGCCAGCTTGTCAAGTTTCATATTGTTTTTTTCTCCTGCAAACAGATAATATGAACATGGAATAATCCGTGTTTCAATGTGAAACCCCCATATATTTTACACTATTTTTTCATATAAGGTCAAGTGAAAAGCGCAAAAAATCTGAAAAACAGAGAGCAGGGTAGAACTGCCGGAGAAAACGTCATTTCTTTTTTGCGATAACGCGGTACCAGTCGATTTTGTCGAAATCGGTTTCATCTTCTTCACACGGCAAGGGCTTCAGCTGAAATTCGCCGTACCCCATTGAAGCCAGTTTGTCGAGCGCCAGATCCTTTTTGAAGGGATAGTAATGCTCCTCAAATATTTCCCTTCTGAAAACACGGTTATCCCTTTCAAATGAATAGAGGAGATTGAATGTGATGGTGTCGTCGTTGTTGTAGTCCCACACCTGAACAAGATTGACTCTGTAATCTTCTCGGAAAAACGGAGAGTAAAAATAGAACCTCTGTTTTTCTCTCCGGATTTTCTCCCAGTTGCGCGAATCGAAGCAGATGTACCCTCCGGGCTTTACTAGGCTGTTCATCCGTTCGAGCACACCGGGAATATCCTCGTTCGGGACATAAGCGATCGAATTGCCCGTGCTGACCACGCAATCAAACAATTGGCCATCCCAGCAGGACAGATCGCGGAAATCACTGCGTTTCAATTCGACCGGAAGTCCCTTCTGTTCGGCCTTCATTTTACAGCGAGAAAGCATATTGTCACTCAGATCAGAGCCTGAAACCGTGATGCCAAGTTCCTGCAATGGCAACGTCATCGCGCCTGTTCCGATGCTCACGTCGAGTAATGTGCGGATGGGCCGATCGCCGAGAAAGGCCTTCCAATCGCTCCGGATAATCCCGGTTCGCCTTTCGGTTTCGATCAGATCGTATATTTCCGACTGGTTATACAATTTTTCCATCTGTAAATTCCTCCTTCAAGAAATTTTATAATCCCACGTGAACGATTGAATCCGCTCAGTCGGGAAAGTAAACCTCCACCACAAAACAGGCTTGAATCGGCGATTTGAGCCTTTTGAGGTTTTGGTAGCATTCTCAGAACACACATTTGGAAATATAATGAATTTTTTGCTTTATGCTACAAATTTAAAATTATTCTTCTGTTTCGCTGAGTCTATAAACCATATAGCGATTTATAGCGAAATGCAAAGGCTCATTATATCTCATCTCATCCGACATCATACCATTCAATTTATCAACCAAGCTATAATCACCGTTATATGGAATATAATCATCCAAATCAATTTGTAGATCTTTTTCAAGTTTTAATAACTTTTGAATTTCATTACCTGCAAATGCATCCCATTTACCACTATGTTCTAAATAAGACTGATAACCTTCAACATTCATTTTGCTATCCTCCATAACCGATTCTATAATCTGAAAAACTAACCCCATTCTATCACACCTGCCCACCGCAGTCAAGCAAATCTTCTGTTTTACACACAACAAGGTTGAACAAAAAAGATGCATTTCTTTTCTCTGCCAGTATCCTCTCCTCGGCACACGGTACAAGACCGTCTTTTTTCTGAAATTGGCTGATGCTTTTTTGATGATGTACCAGACGGCAGCAGTTGGAATATTCACGAATATTGGGGCGTTTGGAGGATTTTGC
>CACYBZ010000201.1 GCA_902772795.1 uncultured Ruminococcus sp.
AAATGATTATCTCCCGTCACATTATACGGAGAACAGCGTTGTTTACAGCGGTACTCACGATAATGATACCATTATGGGTTGGTTTGACACGGCAAAAGCCGAAGATGTCGCCTTTGCGGTGAATTACTGTAAACTCAATGACGGTGAAGGATATAACTGGGGTATTATCCGCACAGCTTATGAAAGTGTGAGTAAATACGCCATCATTCAGATGCAGGACATTCTGGGTCTTGGAAGCAAGGCAAGAATGAATATTCCGTCTACTCTTGGCGGTAACTGGGTCTGGAGAGTAAGAAGCGATGCTCTGACAGATGAACTCGCTGAAAAACTGAAAAAATTGGCTACTACATACGGTCGATTGGAGGAAGACAACCAATGAACAAAGAGAAAATGATGAACAATATCATTGAAATCGCTAAAAGTGACTACTGTAAGGAACTTAATGAACTTTCCCCTGCGGAACTGCATTTTGTTCTCGGTAAAGCCATGATGGGCGAAATCAGTGATAAGTGGAACGCCTCAAAGAAAAATCACGCCAGCAAAAGAAGAGCGTATTATCTTTCGGCAGAATTCCTGATGGGCAGAATGATGTACAACAATCTTTTCTGTATGGGAATTCTCAACGAAGTCAAAGACCTGCTCGCTGAAAAAGGCATAGATATCAATGTATTTGAAGAAATTGACGATGCTGCACTGGGTAACGGCGGTCTTGGCCGTCTGGCAGCCTGCTTCCTGGACAGTGCCGCAACACAGAATGTCCCCCTTGATGGTTACGGAATCCGTTATAAATACGGTCTGTTCAAACAGCTCATTCAGGACGGCAGACAGGTAGAAGTCGCTGACGACTGGCAGAGATTTGACGACCCCTGGAGTATCAGACGTGAAGAAGATGCTGTACTGGTCAATTTCAGAACACAGACTGTCCGTGCTATCCCCTATGATATGGCAGTTATCGGCTATGATACCGACAACATCAATACACTGCGTCTGTGGCAGGCTGAACCCGTTGAAAACTTTGACTTCATGGCTTTCAACAACAGCGAATATACCAGAGCTGTTGCCGAAAAGAATTCTGCGGAAGATATTTCCAAAGTACTCTATCCCAACGATAACCGTTATGAAGGTAAAGTGCTCAGACTCAAACAACAGTATTTCTTCAGCAGTGCTTCCCTGCAGAACATTCTCAAGAGATACAAGGCAAAATTCGGTAGTGATTTCAGCCACTTCTCCGATGAGTATGCCATTCAGCTTAACGATACTCACCCCGTTGTTGCTATTCCCGAACTTATCCGACTGCTTGTTGAATTTGAGGGCGTAGACTTTGATACCGCTTTCGACATTGCTCAGAAGACATTCAACTATACCAACCATACCGTTCTGGGCGAAGCTCTCGAAAAATGGGACGTTGGTCTGATGAAAGACGTTATCCCCAATGTTTACAACTACATCGAAAAAATCCAGTGGCGTATGGGTCAGGATTTCCACAGAATGGGTATCGACTGGAATACACGCAACAGAATGGTTATCATCGAAGGCAACAGAGTACATATGGCAAGACTGGCTATTTATGCTTCTTCTCATACCAACGGTGTTGCCTGGATTCATACCGAAATTCTGAAGAACGATGTTCTTAAAGAGTGGTATCAGATTTATCCCGAAAGATTCCAGAACAAGACAAACGGTATCACACAGAGAAGATGGCTTGGTCTTTGTAACCCTGAACTTTCACAGTTCATTACAGACAGAGTCGGTGACGGCTGGCTGAAAAATCTGGACAAACTCGCTGAACTCAATGACAAGATTGATGACAAAGCTGTCGAAGAATTCAACGCTATCAAGAAAATCAAGAAACAGCAGTTGTCCGAATTCATTCAGAAACACGACAATGTTTATATCAATCCCGATTTCATCTTTGATGTACAGGTAAAAAGACTGCACGAGTATAAAAGACAGCTGATGAACGCTCTTTCCATCGTTGCGATTTATCAGAAACTCAAAGCAGGCGAACTTCCTGACTGGAATCCGACAGCCTTTATTTTCGGTGCAAAGGCAGCTCCCGGTTATGCAAGAGCAAAGGCAATTATCAAATACATCAACGAAATTGCCAGACTGGTCAACAATGACCCTGATACAAAAGACAAATTACAGGTTGTTTTCGTTTCCAACTATAATGTTTCCTACGGCGAAAAGATTTATCCCGCTGCGGATATTTCCGAACAGATTTCCACCGCAGGTACAGAGGCATCAGGTACAGGTAACATGAAGTTCATGCTTAACGGTGCTGTTACCCTCGGTACTTATGACGGTGCTAACGTCGAAATCACCCAGAAAGCCGGCGAAGAAAATGAATACATCTTCGGTGCAAGGGTAGAAGAAATCGACAAGTACAAGGCAATGAACTCTTATTACTCCAAGGGTGTCTATGAAGCAAATCCCACTATCAAGAACGCTGTTGATACACTGGTCAACGGTACATTCTCCGACGGTGTGGGACATGACGGTGAAGGAAGTTTCAGAGAACTTTACAACTCCATCATTCACGGAGCACACTGGCATAAAGCTGACCATTATTTCATCATGCTTGATTTGCAGTCTTATATTGATAAGAAAATCGAAGCTAACCGCAATTATGCTGACAGACTGAAGTTCGGTAAACAGTGCCTGAAGAATGTTGCCAATGCAGGACATTTCTCTTCTGACAGAACCATTCTCCAGTACGCTAACGAACTCTGGAACTTATAATCCGTATCTTTCCGTGGTACATATACAGCACCCTGAATTCATCAACAATGAGTTCAGGGTGTGTTTCTTGATAGTCTGTAACACATTGAACAACAACGGAGGTATTTGCATATGAAATATTATATTCAGAGATACGAAACCCAATATGAACAGTTATGGGACGATTTTGTGAAAAATAAATCCGTCAACGGTACGTTTCTGCATACCAGACGTTTTCTGAATTATCACCCGAAAGAACGGTTTACCGATTTTTCTCTTATCGTGTTCAACGAAAAAAACAATATTTCTGCCATTGTTCCCGCCTGTCTGAAAACAGAAAATCAACAACGAATATTTTCTTCTCATTCGGGCAGTACATTCGGAGGAATTGTTGTCGATAAAAAAAATTATAAAACAGAAAAACTGCTTGCCATAACAGATACAATTGAGAACTATCTTCGGCAAGAAAATATCCACGAAATTTTTTATAAGATAACGTCAACACCTTATTGCACCGAATCCGCTTCACTTCTGGAATACATTTTATATTACCAACAATATACAGAATATAAAGAACTAAATCTTTTTGTCGATTTGAACCGTCTGGAAGAAAATATAAAAAGCACACTTTCACAAGGAAAAAGAACCAATGTCAATAACTGTATCAAATACCACTGTATGTTGAAAAAACTAGAAACAAAAGAAGAAATCGCTGTTTTTTATCGGTTGCTCTGCGAAAATCTGAAAAAATACAATATTGTACCCGTACATACTTTGGAAGAATTGTATCTTCTTCATTTTGAGATACTCCCCAATGAAACAGAGTTTTACGGTATCTATAAAGATGACGAAATGATAGCAGGAAGTATGATGTTTTACTTTTCCCATGTAGCTCATACACAGTACTTATGCGAATCTAACGATTACAAAAAACTCAGTCCGATGAGTTTCATGTATTATTCTATGATAGTGGAAATGAAAAGAAAAGGATTTGACAAGCTGACATGGGGAATTGTCACAGAAAACAACGGAAAATATCTGAACATGGGACTTGTCAACAGTAAAGAAAATTTCGGCAGTTCATATTTTACCAACTATAAATTCAGCAAAATCCTATCTCCGAATCCTACAAGCCTTTAAAAAGGCTTGACCGAAACTTTAAGATGAAATCTGCTGTCGCAGATTTCGTACAACGTAAAGAGAAAAATCCGAACGAAGTGAGCCTCAAAAGTTTTTGTCCGACTTTTTTCAAAAAGTCGGCGGGATTTTTAAGGGCGAAGCCCTTAAATCTGAATAAAATTTTAAAAAAAGGTATTGACAAATCCGTTTAAAAGTGATACAATATTCATCGTTACGGAGAGGTGTCCGAGTGGTTTAAGGAGCTAGTCTTGAAAACTAGTGATTCCGCAAGGAACCAAGGGTTCGAATCCCTTCCTCTCC
>CACYBZ010000202.1 GCA_902772795.1 uncultured Ruminococcus sp.
CTTGAATATGTGGAGCAAGCATGGCAATTTCGTCAGGAAGTTTTTGATTGCGATAAAGACAGCGAAAGTCAATTTGCTGGCTGCTTATCTATTGATGAAGCGGCTTCTGCCGATGAATGGATACAGTGGTGTCAATTGAGAAAAAGTGAATCAAATTGCAGATAAACCGGAGTTGATGTTCCTTCAACTACCTACCTTGCTATACGCAAAAGTGATGATAGATTGGTCGGTATTATCGATTTGCGACACCATATCAATCACCCTATTCTCGGAACCTGGGGTGGTCATTGTGGTTATACAGTTCGCCCCTCTGAACGAGGACACGGCTACGTAAAGGAAATGTTGCTTCTAAATCTCAATAATGCTAAAGAACTTGGGATAGATAAGCTCTTAATCACCTGCCATTCTGATAACACGGCAAGCGAGAAAACGATACTTGCAAACGGCGGAATTTATGAAAAGACAATTATTGTTGACGGAACAAAGATAAAACGGTATTTGATTGTTGTATGATAATCTATTACGTAGACACAGTGACTTTGCTACAAGGAAACAGAATAACGATTAAGGGAATCCCTGCAATTCGTGATAATTGTAGAGATTCTTTTTATTTGTTTGTTCATAAAATTGTATGCTAAATATTGTGAATTGTCTACAATTATTATGAGTTATTTTTGTCTGGATAGTATAGTGCAAAAAAAGGTGAAATATGGTATAATATACATATATAAATCAACATAAGTTATGTATTATTTGTTAACTAAATAGTAGCGAAACAGAAATCGTTTCTCATACATAATCCGTAGCGGTAGAGTTTACTTTGAGAATTAACCCATACATGTAGGGCGTGGCGAATGAAGAAATACGTAGAGCATGGAAATGAAGTAAAATCAATTAACAAAAGCAGAAATATATAGTAATAATATGATAAATGACAACATTTGGGTAAGGGGGAACGAATAATGCAGTTACTTACAGAAGGAAAATGTTTATGGGACTTTTCTTTAAGTGGTGAACCAATCGTTTTACCAGACGATTTTTCCCTTTCGCCAGAGGCTTGCCGTGGCAAGATTGTATTTACACACGTCCCAACTCCAGAAATTGTGTTGTATCTTCGAGAGGCGTTGGCAATAGTTGCTGAGACAGGCGGTACATTATGTCATGCTGCTGTGTTAGCACTTGAAATGGGTTGCCCTATCATAGTAGCTGCAAAAGATTCATCCATTGCGGTGGAAGGGAAGCAGATGGTTACCATATGTGGAAAGAACGGCATAGGAGGGATTTATGCATAAGCAATTGTATGATAGTGTGGCAACACCGTCCTTTGAACTGGCAATGGCAGCTTTTCACCACTTTGGCAAGTCGCCCATGGGATGGACAGGTGTTGACAAATTGACAGAATACGCACTTGACGAGCAGTATGTAGAGCGCATTATGGATTTATATAATTATTTGCGTTCATCAAACACTTTGCTACTAGGAATTAATCCATGTCAATATCATAAATTTAATTTTATGTTTCAGTTTGCATCAAAGTCGCTCCACTGTGATATGCAAAAACTACTCGATTGTTATCTCTTTTTGGCTAATTATTCTGTAAAAATATATAATTACCAATTAGATATAATAGAACAGGAAATACCACAGAAAGTATATATCTCAGCGGCTGAGCAGTCAGCAAAACAACGCATAACTATGCTTTCGGCGTTGTTACGCAGCTATAGTGAAACATTATATTGCGATGAACACACAATTGCTGGTGAGATTTATTCTCCCATTACACATGGAGAGGATACCTATATCGTGCGTAAGTTCACTTTGCTTCGTGCCACGGAACTGCGGGAAGAATTAGCAGATTGTCCGATTCGTGATATGGCAATATACATTCGTTATAAGGGGTTAACGCAACGTCCAGTTACGAGTATTGTTGGTAACTTACTGATTACGGAGAATATGCTGCCGCATATTGATGCATATTATGTTGAAGCAGTTGATGTCGATGGACAGTTATACACTGTTGATGATGACGGAATTGATGCAATTATCAGCTATTTTAGCCGGACTATTCCAGTTCTGATAGAAAACTACAAGCGAGCATCTCTTAAAGAACGATTGTGGATGAAAATCGAGTGTCAGTACTATGCAACAAAGCCCTTTTGCGATAAAATTGGCACTAATTGGCGACCAGAAAAATACGATATTGAAATTGATCGGATTGCCAATCCACTACGCCCGCTTGTACACGCTAATCTAGCACTAACAACCATGAAGAATGAAAATGAAATCCTAAAAGGATTTATTGAACTAAACGACCCACGTATTCATTGGTAAAGGAGGAAAAAGAATGAATATCACAGTTTTAGGATCATGTGCTAACCAAATTAGTAACCGCGAAGGTGTTGCTTTGCTCATAGAGCAGGGTACTGATAATTTGCTAATTGATTGCGGACCTGGTATTGCAGCTGCTTTCGGACGAGTAAACCGCAGAATGTCTGATGTGACAAACCTTTTACTGACACATGTACATGGAGATCATATCACTGGATTCCCTTATTTCGTTTGGAATCGCAATTTTGAGCGGATGGGGAGTACACCGGCGCAAGATCTGCATGTGTATGGTGCAAAGGATACTATTGAGCTTGCCCAGTTTGCTATATCGCATTGTTATCCTGAAATACACTTCTCCTTTAAAGTGCATTATCATGTGATACAGGGAGGTGAAACATTTACATGTGGAAGTCTCAGCGTTAAGACAATAAATGCAATCCATACTGTGCCTTGTTTGGCGTGTAGTATTGAAATGGGCAACAAAAAAGTTGCGTATTCATGTGACTCCCTGCCAAATGATGAATTGTACCCCTTAGCCAAGGATGCTGATCTGCTGATCCATGAAGGAATGCTTCTGCAAAATGCCGAGATAATGGCAAAGAAAGTGCGTCACTCCTTAGCAAAAGATGCAGGTGCTTTTGCTCAAAAGGTTCGAGCTAAACATCTGGCGCTAGTGCATATTGCCCCTGCATTGCTTGGACAGGAGAATTCTTTGAGCAGTGAAGCAAAAAACATGTTCGACGGAATGGTAACCATACCTTATGACGGCACTGTTTACTGTATATAATTAAATTGGAGATAAATGATGGCCATTACACTAAAAAAAGCGCTGAACAAAAATATTAGATGTGGAATATGGGCCGGGCGTTTTCAGTATGTACACAATGGACATCATTATGTATTCTCTGAAATTTTGAGCAAGTTTTCAGAACAGATTGTTGCCATTGTACATCCTTATCCCTATTATGAAACAAGAACTATGCAAGCCCTTGAAAAAAACACATTCCAGCGCTTTGGTTCTGAGCTAAATCCATTTAACTTCTTCCAACGGATGTTATTATGGAAAACTATTGCAATAAATGAGGGTCGCACAGTTTCAATTGTTCCTTGCTGGCACCCACGCGTCAGCATTGAGCTTGAAAATGAGTTTTTACCATCTTCATACTCGGAAGAAGAACCTGTAAGATGCTGGATTGTCCCTATTGGACAAGATGATAATGAGCGTAGGAAAACACTTGATTTGGAAGCAAATGGTGAAATTGTATGTGACTCATATTATGGGAGCGAGTCGGAGAATCTTCGTGCTATCTCCGCTTCGCAAGTAAGACAGTTCCGTGAAGAAAATGCCATAGAGGAGTTCAGCAAAAGTGTCCCTCCTTGTATTCAGCAACTCACACTTGATTTGGCAGAACAGTCTGATCCGAATGAATATCGTGTCGTTCCCTTAATTGATGATGTTATAGACTATACTTCATTTCAGTATGTCATTGACTGGGCAAGCGAAAAGGATAACCGCTTTGTGGTTGTTGCAATTTCTGTAGGCGTGAGCATCACCGACAACTCGCCATGGTGGTATAAATCAGCACAACGACTCGGAAGCGCTTACACTTATTATCAAAAGATGAAACAAATGGAGCATTTTTTCGAAAAAATGGCTTTTGCTCGCTATTTGATAACACCAATATTTGTGCAAGAGAGAAATATCAGTCGCCTTTGGTCATATTCTTCTGCATTCCTGCCATCAAAATGTAAATGGATTATAAACAGTGATATCTCCTACCAATATGGTCTTTTAGAACATTTCCATGATTTGCCGTCAAGGTGTGAGTATATCAATAGACATAGTTATTTGTTAAAACCAGAAAACTATGACCTTTTTAGCAAAGCAGATGTAATAGTGAAACAGATAATATGTGCTGATACATATGCAATACGTCACACAAGATCACTTAAAGCAAATATTGAAAACTCGTTACCAATGAACGCCACAAGCAATCCAATATTTTGTAATTTTGTTGATTATCCCGAACGCTTGGCAAAGCTTATTGAACAATGGCATTACAACGCTGTTTCAGAAAGTGAACTAATACGCATGGTACAAAAGATGGAGGATGAATGGAACAGTAAGTAGTCCATTGACCGTTCCTTACATGGGGAGATCAGTATGAAAAAGAACACAAATGAAAAAAGAATTACCCGATATCTTATGGAAGATCTTGATCAAAACTGGTTCTCTTTTTTTAGCGGTATTCTGGCTAATATTCCAATCAGCATTTTACTAGCAACACAAAAATATGGCAAGACCACATGGGAACATCTATTTTTTTTCTTAAGTATATGTGTATTCCTAATGTCTTGTGTTACTGTCTGGTTTGCATTCCAGATTACGGTTATCAAGATTCAAATTGAGAATCAGTCTGAAATGGACTATGAGAAATGGGTGCAACTTAACAAAACGACTTCAAAGAAAGCAAAACAAGACTGTATAGAATCTGTATTTAAAATGAAAGAGCAAAGCGTGAAAAGAAAGTTGGTTTTCTTCTGTGTTTTTTGCGGAATAACTTTTATTGCTATTGTCGGTCTGTGGATACTCAATAATTTTATATAAGGAAAAACAAATGATAAGAAAAGAATATCCAATCATTGAATTCGATGATACTAAGCTATCAAAGACAAAACCTGAAAGTAATTTGCATTCGACAGACCCCATTCCTGCCACTTGTGTCATTTCCTTCTTTGGAGATGCCGTTAAACAGTATGTCGAAACCAATAACGCTACTAGGTGCGGAAAACTAGTGTTGGAATCGTTTGAATTGCCTATTTATAAAATCAGAACTGCCCATGGTGAAGTAGCTTTACTGCATGCATTGGGCAGCGGACCCTATGTTGCGGGCGAACTAGAAAAGCTAATTGCGATGGGAGCTAAACGGTTTTTGGTGTGTGGCGGGTGCGGTGTATTAAAAGAGAACAGCATATGTGGTGAGTTGTATCTTCCCGTTGTTGCAGTTCGAGATGAAGGTACCTCTTATCACTATGTTGCCCCTTCCCGTGAAATAAGCATGGATGTACAAGTTGTGCAGATTATCCAAGCATTTCTAGACGAACGCAAAATACCTTATTCTGTTGTTAAGACATGGACAACAGATGCAATATACCGCGAAACAGAAACCGTTATCGCTTTGCGTCGAAGCGAAGGTTGCGATGTTGTCGAAATGGAATGTGCTTCTTTACTTGCAGTCTCACAATACAAGGGTATACGTCTCGGACAACTGCTGTATGCTGGTGATGATCTTAGTAAGGAAACATGGGAAACCCGCGAATGGAAGAAAAATATATCTGTGCGTTATCAATTGTTGGAACTATGCATTGATTTATCGGAGTTTTTTTGAATATGATTATTTACACTGGAAGATTTCAACCATTTCATAAAGGGCACTTAGGCTTGGTGCATACACTTATAGAAATGTATCCGCAGGAGACTATCTGCTTGGCTGTTATAAAAAATGTTCCAATTCAACATGCTGATGGCTTTGATTCTTTTGCAAACAAACAACTGGCTTCACAGCGAAATCCCTTCAACTGTATGGTTACACTCCGACTGATTGAACATGTGTTATGTGATGAACAGTTGCATAATAATGTTGTGGTCACTTTGTTACCTCGTCCTAGCATGGAAACATGGAACGTAATATCCAATATGTTTGACTGTGATCGAACCTGGGTATTTACACAAAACAGCATTGTAACGGATGAATGGGAAAACAAGAAGTGCGCATTTTTTCATAAACAGGGAGAAAAAACCATGCGCATTAGAATTCAAAAATTCATAGAAGGAACTGACATTCGCAACGCTATTGCTCGGAAGAATTATGACTTGTTAAAAACTATGCTACCTGAGCCCATACTGAACTATATTCAATATGGCCAATTATAAGTAGTGCCCTTTGAAAACCAAAAGCGTTACACTATTTCTATGACAATAAAGATACGACTAATATAAAAAATCTATTGAAAACAAAGCCAAAATGCGATATAATAACCGTACAGAAAAGTTTATCCAATACAGCTAAATCCCCATTTTGTTATCAACGTTGATAACAAAATGATAACAAGAGGGGATATAGGCAGGAGAATATGGATATATCAAATAATCAAAAGTACCACAGATAGCACAGATAATAATTCATACACAGATTTGTTTATGTGCTATCGAGTGGGAATAAGAACAGAAGTCAAAGAAATGGCTTAA
>CACYBZ010000203.1 GCA_902772795.1 uncultured Ruminococcus sp.
TGTCCAGAAAATCATAAACAGCAACATATTCATTGTTCCTATCCCCTGTTCTGCCGAAACCAAAGCTATCAGTACAGAGGCAATCATTCCTACAATAACACCTAACAGCTGTACCATTACTGAACGGGTAATATTACTTCAGATTTTAATACACCCTGAAACAGCAGTTGCCAACGACTGAAATTTTCCTCTGGTACAGATATAACATCTTGCCCGTTTATTTTTTTCGGAAATGACTTGCTTACAGATATGTCCCAGAGAATTCGGAAACACTTTAACGGAATTTTTATGCAGTGCATAATCTCTGGCAATAGTATCCGACTGAATTACAGGGTCAACTGTTCTTACCAGAATAGATACACCATTTTCCTGTAAGCGTACCAATTCTGCCTTGATTTTTTCATCAGGATAATAAGCTGTTTCGATAACAGCAACAAGCTGTCCTGCATTGGCAATATAAATCATTGTTCTGTGATGGTCTTCCCACTTCTTTTTCGTTGTGAAAGAAACATTATCTATTCCCAGAACACCATATTTATCCATCAACGAACGTCTTCCGATAAGCACTCTTTCTCCGCCTACCAATCCGACAATCCCTTTGTTTTCCTCAAACTTGACACTGTCAACAAAAGGTAATTCATCTTCTTTTTTCTGAATCAGTTCAGAAAAAACATAAGTCAGTGATGTATTGGCAAATTTGAGCACAGAAGCAACGTTCAGTAAAGAATCTTCCAACATCTCGTTTGACACGAAAGGTATCAGTGACATCAGTTTGACACATGAGAACGGATAAAGTTCTTTACTGTCCAACATAACAGCAGAAGTATCGGCAAACTGTTTGACTGCTGGATAACCGACAATCATAGCGTCATTCAGTAAAGCACTGCGACAAAGTTTCTTCATAGGAATATTGACGGAAAGCATACATGCCACGGGAATAGTCAGACAATTCACCATGGCCAACGATGAACATGCTCCCAGCCAGTTTTTATAGATAAACGCATGTATAATCGATGTGATAACTGCTGTCAGAAGTGTCCATATGGAAATTTTGGAAGCCATATTTTCACTTGGATCTTTGGCATAGGAAAGTTTAAGAAAGTTCTGATAAAATTCCGTCTTACGCTGGTAAGCAATAATCGGGTCACAGGAATTTGTTCCCCGAATCATTTTTTCAGCAATTTTTTTGTTATTGAAGATGGCTCCTGCATATTTTTTTCTGTCGTGCAAAACAAAACGGAAATTGTCTTTAATTCTTAACACCATAATCAGTTTGCCCAACGAATTTATGGTAAGAGAAAACAGAACAAGCAAAGCATAGAGATTCTGCCTTCCCTCAAAAAAAGCATCAACATCGTAAAAGGCAAGAAGTGACTGCATCAGACAGGTTACACAGGCAACTGATACTGCCGTATCTGAACTCCCTTTCCCTCCCAGTAACGGAATCAGTCCTTTTCTGACAGATTCAAAAGATATTCCTATCCCTATAAGCAATAACAACAATGTCGCAGAACAATACGCCATTCCTGCATTAGGAATGATTTCCATAATTTCTTCGGCAAAATTACGCTGTAAAAATACCAGAACAAAATCCAGTGCAAACAGAATTCCCATAATCAGTACACGGAAAAATAAACGCTTGATGTTCATATTGATTTCTGACATCACTGCTTTGGCATCTTGCGGAATTTCATAATCCTCTATTTTTTCATATTCTTTTTCCGGAGTACCCGATGCCAGTAAATTCAAATCCCGTGCCACATCGTAGGTAAACAACGGTTCACGTTTCTCTTTGGGAACTTTCTTTTTTCCCGTCTTTTTCTGTAATTTCTTTTTCTCCCGCCTTGTCAGAAAAGACAGACGGTATTTTTCTGCTTCCTGTTCGTCTTCTTCCTCGTCCTCCTCAGGCATAATCTGGGAATAATCCTTTTTCTCAAAGGACTTTTTATGAACCTCTTTTGCATTTTTCTTTTCATTCTTTTCCTTATCAGCCTTGAACGTACCAAATACAGTTGTCGCTTTTGTAATGATTTCCTCGTCGGGTACTTCTGCCTGTTTACGGGCTTTTTCTGCTTCACGTTTGGCTTTAAGCAGTTTGGGATCAAGATATTCTTCGTAAGCGTTGAAGATAATCGGATATAATTTACCGATTTCAACGTTAAAGGAAGCTTTTGTTGTTTCTATAGTATACATGGGAGCAATATTGTTTTCAATAAAAATATTGCCGTTGACTTTCTTAACAGTGGCAAAACTCATGTCGATATCTTCAATGGGAGGCGGTGCTTTAATTCTGCGATGTCCGCCATAAGGAGCATCACCAAGAATATCATCATGGTTCCATTCTCCGTTTTGTCCGTTATCGTTCTGACTACCGTCCACAGTTTTGTTATGGTAGTGTGTTTCGTCTGTACTGTCAGCATTGGTGATATCATCATCGCTAAGAAATTCATCAGGCTTGGCATTGAGAGCCTGTCCCAGTCTGAAAATGGAATTGAAAAATGATTTTGCTTTTCTGTACGGTTTTCTTTCCTCAAGATTACCATACTCATGGTTGAATTCTTCCTCATTTTCTTCCTGAGAATGATTTTGCTGGTCATCATCAGGAAACATATCGGTATCTTCTTCGACGTGTTCTTCTGAAGACAGATTTTCCTGTTCTGATTCCTCTCCTACCAGTTTAAATACGGGTTTTGCCTGATGTTGTTCTGTTTCCGTCTGTTTATCTGAAGTATTCGGATGATCTTTATTTTCAGTGTCATTCTGAATGTCATTGCTTTCAACTTTGCTGTCGGATAATTCTGAATTTTCCGTGGCAGAATTATCTTCCACCAGCTTTTTTTCTTTTTTGTCTTTAAATATCCGTTTAAAAAAACTACTTTTATTTTTCACGACTATCAACTCTTTTCCCCAACGATACTTCAAAGTTCAACGACTGTCTGCAATACTATATACGGGTAAAAGTGCCGAAAAAAGTCGGCATTTTTCTACTTGAACAATGCGTTCGTTTAAGGGCTTTGCCCTTAAAAATCCCACGGGGGGCGTTGCCCCTCGACCCCACCCACTTTTGTAAAAGTGGGGCAAAACTTTTCAAAGGAATTTGCTGTAGCAAATTCTCAAGGAAA
>CACYBZ010000204.1 GCA_902772795.1 uncultured Ruminococcus sp.
AGGTATTCATTGTGAAAAAGATTTTAGTAGTAGTGGATATGCAGAAAGATTTTGTTGACGGAGCATTGGGAACAAAAGAAGCAGTAGCGATTGTTCCGAATGTTGCAGAAAAAATCAGAAATTTTGACGGAGAAATTTTTGTCACCTATGACACGCACTTTGAAAACTATATGGAAAGTGCTGAGGGAAAAAAATTACCCGTTCCGCACTGTATCAAAAATACCGATGGCTGGCAACTGGACAAAAATGTACAGTCGGCATTGGTTGGTAAACCGTATACGGCTATAGAAAAAGTAACCTTCGGTAGTGTAGACCTCCCTCAAAAGATTGAGGAAGTGGTTGCAGGGGAAGAATTTACCATAGAAGTTATCGGACTTTGCACAGATATCTGTGTGGTATCTAATGCACTCATACTCAAGGCAAATTTCCCTGAATGTGAAATCACAGTAGACAGCACTTGCTGTGCAGGAGTAACAACGGATACCCATGATAAAGCACTCGCCACAATGAAAATGTGTCAGATTGACGTAAAATAAAAAAGGAGGATTTTCAAATGTTCGACGCTTTAACAATAAAAAATGAATGTGTACAATGGATAAGGGATTTTTTCGAACAGAACGGAAAAGGCTGTAATGCCGTTGTCGGTATTTCAGGCGGTAAAGACAGTTCGATTGTTGCAGCACTCTGCGTGGAGGCTCTGGGAAAAGACAGAGTTATCGGCGTATTAATGCCCAACGGTGAACAGGCTGATATTGATATGGCACTGCTTCTGGTGAAACATCTGGAAATAAAGTATTATATTGTCAACATCAAAGATGCGGTTGACGGTCTGATTAACAATATACCGTTTGCTCTTCAGACACAAAGTATAACAAATCTTCCGCCAAGAGTAAGAATGACAACATTATATGCTGTTTCGCAAAGCAATAACGGACGTGTGGCAAATACCTGTAATCTTTCGGAAGACTGGGTCGGATATTCTACCCGTTACGGAGATTCTGTAGGAGATTTCAGTCCCTGTTCTCATCTTACGGTTGCCGAAATGAAAGAAATCGGTCGTTTACTTGGTCTGCCTGGGGTGTTAGTGGATAAAGTACCCATTGACGGACTTTGTGGAAAAACAGACGAAGACAATTTAGGATTTACCTATGCCGAACTTGACAGGTATATCCGTACAGGTGAAATTGACAATCCCGAAACCAAGGCAAAAATTGACCGTATGCACAAAATGAACCTCTTCAAACTGGAGGTTATGCCTTCTTTCAATCCGAATATTCCGACAAAAGCGGTTTAACGACTATACACCAGACCATGTATCAGGAAAGGAATGGAAAAGATGAAATTACAACCTGTCATTATATCTTTACTGGATACTGATTTGTATAAATTCAATATGAATCAGGTGATTTTTCATAAACATACGGATTTATGCGGTGAATACTATTTCAAATGCCGAAATAAAGATGTTGTTTTCACACAGGAAATGTTTGAAGAAATCAATGCACAGATTGACCACTTATGTACCTTACAATTCACCGCAGAAGAACTGGATTATTTACGTTCGATAAGATTTATCAAGAACGACTATGTAGAATTTTTACGCTTATGGCATCCGCTCAGGGAATATGTCACGACATCGTTAAGCGAAAACGGAGAATTGAACATTGTCGTAAACGGCCCTTTGTTTTCGGCTATGCAGTTTGAAATTTATCTGCTGGAGATTGTCAATGAAGTGTATTTCAGACTGAAATATGATTATGATACACTGGTACAATCCGCCGAAGAAAAGCTGAATCGTAAAATCAAGGCATTAAGTGACGGAACATACACCTTTAAATTCGCAGAATTTGGTTGTCGCAGAAGACTTTCCAGAGAATGGCAGGACGTTGTGGTAAAACGTCTGGCAACAGAAACGGATAAATGTGTGGGAACATCAAACGTTTATCTTGCAAAAAAATATCACATTACCCCTATTGGAACATATGCTCATGAATTTGTACAGATGTATCAGGGAATTGACTCCATACCGCTTGCGTACAGCAACTATTATGCGATGAAAGACTGGTATGTCGAATATGACGGCGACAACGGAACAGCTCTGACAGATACCGTGACAACGGATTTGTTTTTACTGGATTTCAACCGTTCCATGGTGAACAACTACACAGGTGTACGTCATGACAGCGGTGACCCGTATGTCTGGGGAGAAAAAATCATTGCTCACTACGAAAAATATGGTGTAGACCCCAGAACTAAACTTCTGCTTTTCAGTGACAGCCTTGACTTTGACAAAGCACAAAAACTTTTTGACTACTTCAAAGACCGTGCAAAAGTATCTTTCGGCATAGGTACATTCTGTTCCAACGATACCGCAGAACAGGCATTGAACATCGTTATTAAATTGCAGTATGTCAACGGCAGACCTGTTGCCAAATTGTCTGACGATATCGGCAAAGCAATGTGTAAGGATAATGAATATCTGGACTATCTCCGTCGTTCGGTGGAATTCAGACTTAATCGTGAAAAACAGAATTAACAGAAAAATTTTCAGCCCTTAATGTGAATTACTCTTTAACAAGTCGGTCAGGTATTGCCATCTGTCGCTGTTAAAAGAGTAGTTCACTTTTTTATTCGCTATTGTATATTTTCTTGACGACATACAATAGCGAATAAAAAATCAACCTGCCAAAAAATGCTGACAACGGTAACAAACATTCTTGATTTAGGATAATAAAAATGGTACAATAGGATAACACCGCATTATTACAGACAGGAGTTAATAAATAATGGATTCTTATGTTGAACAAATTGTCGTACATGAAAAAAATGCCAAAGATGTACTTATCCGAATTGTATCGGTATTGAGTATTTTTTTTGTTTTAGGCATGGGAATGCTTTTAGGCGTTCTGGTCAATTTTTATTTTGTTATGGTAGGCTTTTTTCTGACAGCATTCGCTATTTATTTTTGCTGGTATATGTTTACAGGCCGAAATATTGAATATGAATATTGTATTACCAATAACAATCTGGAAATTGACATGATTATGAATCAAAGACGGCGGAAAGAAATCCTTGATACGGACATCAATAAAATTGAAGGATTTGATAAATGGAGCGAAAACCGTCTTGATGAAGATAAATGTCATAGGGTATTTTATCTTGGACATAACGAGTCTGACCACGAACAATACCGCTTTACTGTACTCACTGAAAAATACGGCAGAGTCATGGTAGTATTTTCCCCGAATGAAAAAACGTTGAATGCAATAAAAATGTATCTCAAACCTGAAGTAAAAATTGCTTTGAGAAAAAATCAACAATAATAATACGGACAAGGAAAAGCTGATATGAATATTTTTGAATTCGGACAGGGTAGTTTTAATTGTGTGTCTTCGGAAATGTCCATTATTTTTTCCGTTGCCTCAAAGAATGAGTATGATACTTTACAGGAATTTGTCAATGATGCCGTACGGAAATCCTGGTGTTATTGCGAATCCGAAGAATTTGAACAGGAACAGTTAAACAGTATAGATCTTCAACCTGACGGTGACAGGGGAAAAGAACATATGCTCTGGTGTATTCGACAAATGAATACAAAATTAGATATCCGTATAGAAGAAATAAATACCTTCTATCAGGTATATAAACCCAGATGGAACGATGAAGCATATGCATTTGACAGTGATTACAACTATTTTCTGTTTTTGTGGACAACGTCCGCATAAGCAGAAGCGTTGTTTTTCTCTCTGCCAATATTTGAACAATTCTGATAACACTTTTCAGAAGGCATTTGCCACGGCAGATGTTTTCTGAAAGCTATGGGAGCGATGATATGAAAATTCTGACTTGCGAGCAGACAAGAATACTGGAAAAAAATCAGATAGAAAGAGGGTCGTCCTATTTTCAGTTAATGAATAATGCAGGTGTTGCGGTAGGCAAAGCACTGATAGCGCAACTTGGAGCGGAAGAAAATCATCGTGTTGCCGTACTCTGCGGTAAAGGAAACAACGGCGGTGACGGTTTTATTGCTTCACAGTATCTCAAATCTCAAGGAATAGAGGTATATGCGTTACTGGTAGACGGCGAACCCCGCACAGAAGACAGTATGAGAGCAATGGAACAGGCACATTCCAATGGTGTACGGATTTTCCGTATCTGGGAATACGAACAACGGGTAAAAGATATCATTGCCAGTTCTGATTATGTGATTGATGCGATTTACGGCATAGGATTTAAAGGGGCATTGAACGACCGTATCAAAACGATTGCCGATACAGTCAACAATTCACGCAGTAAAGTACTGTGTGTAGATATTCCCAGTGGTGTCAACTGCGACAACGGAACAGTTGTCAATACGGCATTCAAGGGAGATGTTACCGTATCTTTTTCTACATTGAAACCCTGCCACGTGCTGTATCCGTCCATGAATTATTGCGGAAAAACAACCGTTGCTCAGGTAGGAATTAACAAAGGAGTTATTTTTGACAGTGCTTTTCTGACAGAAACGATATCGGGCAGTAAACTCAGTCAGCTTATGCCAAAAAAAGAAGTATCTGCCAATAAAGGTTCTGTCGGCATACTGACCTGTATAGGCGGAAGTTATGGTATGGCAGGTGCATGTATGATGTGCATGAACGGTGCATTGCGTAGTGGTATCGGACTGATAAAAGGGGTTGTTCCCAATGATATTTATCCTATTGTATCGGGAAGTATTCCACAGGCAGTGTATTTGCCCTACAGTAACAGCGATGTCAGAGAAATTCTTGACAAATCTATGGAAAAAACCAATGCGATTGTTATGGGTTGCGGAATGGGAAATCATCAGAGAACTATGGAAATGACACGGTATGTATTAACCAA
>CACYBZ010000205.1 GCA_902772795.1 uncultured Ruminococcus sp.
ACCACTAATGTACTCCTTTCTATGAGTACACATTAACACATTCTGGCACTTTTATCAATGTATTTTATTACTTAACTTTCCTCCCTTCTTTATAAATTCGGTTTGTTGCACTGACGATATGTTGATTATATCATAAAAGATTGTTTTCGTATATATTAAGTGACATACTCCCTCACCCCATAGAGGTGGGGGCTTCTCGCTCAAGTACGGCAACCCGTACAGTATCCACGAGCTATCCCTGTGTGTCCTACGGTTCTTGTTTTGTTTTTTACGCTAATGCTATTCTCATACCTTCATTTCGTATGTTTACAGCAGCGTTTATATCTCTGTTATGATGTTCTTTACAGCAAGGACAAATCCATTCTCTGACAGACAAATTTTTTGTATCGGGATTTTAATATCCGCAAATACTGCAAATCAGATTTTCAATGCACACAAAATCATAAGCATTGGCTATCTGCTTTGACTGTTTATGCAGAAAATCCTTTCTTTGATTGGCAATTTTTTCATGCAGTTTTGCAACTCTGACATGCTGTTTTTCTCTGTTTCTTGAACCCTTTACCATTTTGGACAGTTTTCTTTGTTCTCTTTTCAGTTTCTTTTCTGACAGCCTGTAATATCTCGGAAACTGTGGACAGTTCCCGTTGCCGTCAACGTATAATTCGTGCATGGAAAAATCCAGACCGATAAAACTTTCCGGTTTTTTCATAGTGATTTCTTCTTCATACTCAAAAAGAACACTTGCAAAATATTTACCGCCTGCGTTCTGACTAACAGTAACAGATTTCAGTTTATAATCGTCAGGTATGTTTCTATGCTGTTTCATTTTGACAAAACCTAATTTCTGACACAACCGAATGCCTTTGCTATCAGTATTTTTTGTTCTTCATCAGGGTATATCCTGAATTTATAGGCTTTGTTCATCTTGTTCTCACCTCTTTATCTCAAACATAGCATAAACAGAGCCGTAAGTCAAGGAAAAAGTCAGCCTTGTGACTGACGGGCAATTCATTCCTCCACCTAAGCAGTGGGGGACTTCTTGCCCATTCAGGTTAAAAAAATCACTGTCAGAATCTCTGACAGTGACTTTCAAACCTTTTACTGTTTATTTCTGATATATTCATCAATAGCGGTTGCTGCGGTTTTTCCTGCACCCATAGCAAGAATAACTGTTGCTGCACCTGTTACAGCGTCACCGCCTGCATAAACACCTTCACGAGAAGTCAGTCCGTTTTCGTCAGCGATAATTCCGCCCCATTTCTGTGTTTCCAGTCCCTGCGTTGTCGACTTGATGAGCGGATTAGGTGATGTACCTATCGACATGATGACACAATCCACTTCCATATCAAATTCCGAACCCTCTTTAACCACAGGTCGTCTTCTGCCTGATGCGTCAGGTTCGCCGAGTTCCATTTCCACACATCTGATACCGCCCACGCTGTTCTGTTCGTCAGGCAGAATTTCAACGGGATTGGTCAACAGTTTGAACACAATACCTTCTTCTTTAGCGTGTTCCACTTCTTCTGCTCTTGCGGGTAATTCTTCGGCACTTCGTCTGTAAACAATATAGACTTCCTCTGCTCCCAGACGCTTTGCACAACGTGCAGCGTCCATAGCAACATTACCGCCACCTACAACGGCTACTTTCTTTGCATGAACAATCGGTGTTGCATTGTTTTCACGGTAAGCTTTCATGAGATTTACTCTCGTCAGGAACTCGTTGGCAGAATAAACACCTTTGAGATTTTCTCCTTTGATGTTCATAAACCTGGGTAAACCTGCCCCTGAACCAATATACACAGCTTCAAAACCGTACTCGTCCATAAGTTCATCAATGGAAAGAATTTTACCGATAACCATATTGGTTTCCACTTTAACACCCAGAGCCTTCAGCGTATCAATTTCTTTCTGAACGATAGCCTTCGGCAGTCTGAATTCAGGAATACCATATACCAGCACACCACCTGCCAGATGTAATGCTTCAAAAACAGTTACTTCATAACCTTTTTTTGCCAGATCACCTGCACAAGTCAGACCAGACGGCCCTGAACCGATAACAGCTACTTTATGACCATTTGATGTCGGCTTCTGAACAACAACATTTTCCTGACTGTTATGTCTGTCAGCCACAAACCTTTCCAGTCTGCCAATACCGACCGCTTCCCCTTTGATACCTCTGACACAGTTCTTTTCACACTGGGATTCCTGCGGACAGACTCTGCCACAGACAGCAGGCAACGAACTGGACTGGGAAATAATATCATAAGCTCCCTCAAAATTACCCAAAGTTACTTCGTGAATAAATGACGGAATATCAATATGTACGGGACAGCCCTGTACACAAGGTTTATGCTTACAGTTCAGACAACGCTGAGCTTCATCAAATGCCATTTCTTCGGTGTAGCCCAAAGCTACTTCAAGAAAATTCTTATTTCTTACATCGGGATCCTGTGAGGGCATAGGATTCTTTTTCAATGACATATTACGCTGTGCCATGATTATTCAGCCTCCTTTTTGAAAAGGTTACAGGTTTCTTCATGTGCATGACGTTCAAAAGCCTGATACATTCTTCCACGTTCCATTGCTTCATCAAAATCAACAAGATGACCGTCAAAGTCAGGTCCGTCAACACAGGCAAATTTTGTCTTTCCATCGACTGTCAGACGACAGCCTCCGCACATTCCTGTACCATCTATCATAATAGGGTTCATGCTGACCACCGTTTTAATATCATACTGTTTTGTCAGCTTACAGACGAATTTCATCATAATCAATGGTCCTATCGTGATAACTTCGTCATATTGTTCACCACTCTCAATGAGTTCCTGTAAAGCGTTGGTGACAAGTCCTTTCTGACCGTAACTGCCATCATCTGTCATCATTTTCATAACATCGCTTACGGCTTTAAATTCATCTTCCAGGATTACAAGGTCTTTATTTCTGAAACCTACCACGCTATGGACCTCGCAACCAAGATTATGCAGTTTCTTCGCAATAGGATAGGCAATCGCACAACCTACACCACCGCCGACAACAGCCACCTTTTTCAGCCCTTCGGTATGAGAAGCTACACCCAGAGGCCCTACAAAATCGGCAATATATTCGCCTTCCTGCTTATGATTGAGTTTCTCAGTCGTTGCTCCCACTATCTGAAAGATAATGGTAACCGTGCCTTTTTCACGGTCGAAATCAGCAACAGTCAACGGAATTCTTTCGCCCTCATCGTCAACTCTGAGAATGATAAACTGCCCCGGTTCTGCTTTTTTTGCTATCAACGGTGCATCAATATCCATCAGTGTGACTGTCGGATTCAGCACTTTCTTTCTTACAATTTTGTACATAGATAAAACTCACCTTTCAAAGTAGATTATGAAAATGATTTTACTCAAAGGGTATTATAGCATAAACCCCCCTGAAAATCCAGTATAAATTGACGTACTGTTTTTCTGTTTTTTTGTGAAGTTTATCATTTAATTCCCGCTTTTTGCGAAAACTTTGGCTAAAAATTTATCTGTTTTCACTGAAACACGGGTATGCGTTCCTTGAGCAATAAGTCCTGCCCCGTCATAAGCCTCTACCTGAAAGACAAACTTTCTGCCATCACTTTCGGTAAGTGTTGCTGTCGCCCGAACTTCTGCATTTTCAGGAGTTGCCGAAATATGCTCTATCGAAACAGCTGTCCCGACGGTTGTACAACCCTCAGGAACAAATTCCTGAGCTATTTCTGACGAAGCTTTTTCCATCAAGGCGACCACCATCGGCGTAGCATAGACTTCTATACTTCCACTGCCGATATAACACGCCAGTTTT
Source organism: uncultured Ruminococcus sp. (assembly GCA_902772795.1). GTDB lineage: Bacteria > Bacillota > Clostridia > Oscillospirales > Acutalibacteraceae > CAG-964. Next base: position 3,811 of record CACYBZ010000205.1, read on the forward strand.
TCTTTTGTGACAACATCATATACTGTATTCTGTCTGCCGATTTCTATTTCCATAAATCAAACAATCCTTTGCTTTCTATTTTCATTTATGCTATACTGACCCTGTTGTGAACCATACCGCAGAAAGAGAGCTGACTTTTTATGACAACCACAAAACGTATCTGTCTGTTTGACGAAATACGGGGATTCGCCGTCATTCTGATGATCATATACCATACATTATTTTCCATGACTTTTATATTCGACAACGAAACCGTTTACCCATTGATGATGAAAATCATGCCTTATGAACCCATTATTTCCATTATCTTTATCACCATCTGCGGTATTGTCTGTTCTTTCAGCCGAAACAACCGAAAACGTGGTATAAAAATTTTCACAATGGCAATAATCATTACCATTGTTACCTACTTTTTTATGCCTGAACTGACAATCTGGTTCGGCATACTGCATTTTTTAGGTATTGCCCTGATACTGTATTCCTTTATCGAAAAACCAATGGACAACATCAGTTTTCGCTATGGTGCATTTGTCAGCCTGTTACTGTTTGTCCTGCTGTTCAATGTACCGCAACGCTATATCGGCATCTTACCTTATCCGTATCTCCGCATACCTGACGGACTGTATCAATATTACTGGCTGTCATTCTTTGGCTTTCCCAGTACAGAATTTACTTCGGGTGACTATTTTCCGATTATCCCGCATATTTTTCTTTTCAGCTTCGGGGTGTTTGCCGGAAAAATCATCAAAGAAAAAAAATTACCCGACTTTGTCTATCAAAAACATATTCTGCCGTTGGATTTTATCGGCAGACATGCTTTGATTATCTATCTGGTACACCAACCTGTGATTGTCGGAATTCTGTATGGTATATCCCTGTCAGGTATGTAATCCTTTGTCTTATGTTAACGGACGAAATTCAATAAATACTTCTTTGATACCGTTCTCGTCTGTTACCAGTTTCAAAACATATTCTTCTGTTTTTGACTGCTGACTGTAAAGGAGTACGGTATCACCGTTTTCATTCTGTGTTTCTTCTTTCGGCTGACCATACTCTTTTTTAATGATATCTGATTTAGTATCCCATGCGAGCTTATTCGGCAGATGTAATGCCACATTCTGACAGTCACCCTTAATCAGTTGCAGACGGCTATACTGACATCTGGTATAATCTGTATTCGTATTTGTCTTATTGGTCGCTGAAACATAGGCAGTCAGTCCGTCCTGCATAACATATCCGATATTTTCCACCGTTTCGCCCATTGCAATACTTTCAGGAATATCATTATCTGAAGATAAGACAAATCCGACATATTTCATTTGTGAATCGTTGAGAGGAAAACGTAATGCTTTTTCATTGAGCGTAATACTTCTGGCATTGAAAAACTGGTCGATAGTGCTTACCCTTGCAAGTTCCTGATCAGGATTGACATTAGGAGGTAACGTGGGGGCTTGCGTTGATACATTCTGTGTAGCTTTCTGTGAATCTGACTTGGCTGTACAAGCCGTACACATTACCAGAGCCGAAACAACAGCTAAAATAAGAACAGTCATTTTTCTTTTCATTGTCAATTCCTCCATTGTATTTTTAAACTACCTGATTGTATCACAACTCTTTCTGAAAATCAACCGCTTTTTACGGTGGCTTTTTTTCATAACCAAAGTCTTTGACTGTTCCTGACAAAAAATTTCAGAGGAATTTTCCATGGCAAATTCCTCTGAATCATACTGTCTTTTTTATTCCTGTTCTGTTGTCGTCTGCCGACGGTTTTTTATTCTGACCCCTACCGAAGCTACAGCAATCAGTACCACTGCTACAACCAGTGTAATTACAATCGTTTTACTCTTATTGTCAATAGGCTGACTGTCGTCAGTACTGTCAGATGAGTCTATATCAATATAAGCACCGCCATCTACTATGTCTTCACCATTGCCCGGGTTAATGATTTTTCCCTCATACTTGCCTTTCTGTACAGAACGGATAATTTCGTTATCCGCCAACGTCACATCTTGAAGCTGTACGTCTGTCGCCTCGGTGACGGTGAATTTTATGGAACAATCCTTTGCTTTTTCTTTTACTTTAAAACTCGCCGTAACCAACAATCTGGTATTGGAAAAGTCAAATCCCTCATTCGCATTTGTCGCTACAAAACGGATAATTCCTTCCTCATTAGGGTTGGAAATCACCATGTCGCCCAGTTCCGGAATATTGATACTGTCCTTGTCCAGTTCAAGGGAATCTTTGGGATATTCTATCATGCCGTTGATTCCCGAAAGCGGTGTATCCATTTTTATCTGGACAATATACGTTATGATGTCCCCTTCCTGAAAATCGTTGTTATTGATTTTTACGGCGGAAGTCTGAACAATTCCCAAAGCTACAAGTACGCTGACAAGCCATACCGTAACCAAAAATTTTTTCACGTTGCCTTTCATGGTATCAATCCTTTGCCTTAGTCTCTGAACACCGTCAATCAAAAGGCAGACACCACTTTCGCAGTGTCTGCCCCGCTTATTGCCGATAATCATGCAAGCCGATAACCGCTTTTATTTCTTATCAGCTGTCATTTTGAATGTAGAACCGTTGATATACTGATATTTCTCATTGATATAGGTAGTCTTACCCTGGGTATCGACGAAGTTCTTAACAACATAAGAGAGAACGCCTGTACCTGCTTTTTTCGCTTTCAACTGGATACAAACAAGTTTTGTTGTCTTGCCTTTGAGTCCAAGACCCTTGGAGTTCGCATCAAGAATTGTTGCCGTACCTGCTGTAGAGAAGTTTGCTGTTGCCACACTTCCACCGGGCAATGTTGCCGAAGTCGTTGTAGCACCTGTTGCGTAATTGATAGCGGCATTACCTACAGCAAAGCCTTTCTTGTTTGCGAAAGAAGAGTTGACATCAAACAAATCGCTGTCATAGTTCATGTCTACTGTCCAACCACTGATATCATAACCTGTGCTGGGAAGGGTAACGGTAACATAGTAGTTAACCAGCTGACCTTTGCTGACAGTGATGGACTGTGAACCTGTGAACGGAACAACAACAGATGCTGTATTGGAAACCATAGTAAGGTCTGAACCTGTCATTGCTTTACCGGAAGAGTCTGTCATGGAGTTGATAACACCGCCGATAGTAAATGTACCTGCTTTCTTAGCCTTGAAACGGATAATCTGTAAGTTTGTGGTACTGGTAGCCTTATACGGTGTACCGCTTGCACAAGTAGCCTGAACGACAACCTTACCTGCTGTTGCTGTATTGACTTTTTCTGTACCGCCCTGTGTCAGTTTGATGGTAGTAACGCCGTCATTACTGTAAGGAGTGTAAAGTTCAAATGCTGCGGAATCATAAGTTGTTGTCAGCTGATAGGTCTTGAATTTGCTTGCTGTTCTGATTTTCATGGTGTAAACAATAACTTCGCCCTGTTTAACCTGAATACTCTTACTTGCACCGGCAACTTTTGTTTCCAGATCTGTTGCGGAAGCTGAACCTGTAACAGTTACCTGAGAAGCTGTCATAGCCTTGTTGCTGTCATTAAGCATACTGTCGAGAGTTGAAGAGATAGTAAATGTACCTGCTTTCTTGGCAGTGAACTTAACGATAATCATGTTGGTAGCCGTAGTTGCGGTATACGGTGAATTTGTTGCTGCGGTTACTGTTGCTTTGATGGTACCTGCTGTTGCGGTATCAACGCTTTCTTTACCACCCTGAGCTGCTTTCATGGTATTTACACCATCACTGCTGTAGTCGGTATAAAGTGCAAGTCCTGCTGTATTGTATTTTGTTGTCAGTACATATTTGTTGAATTTGCTGCTTGTTTTTACTTTTGCTGTGTAGGTAACAATCTGACCCTTCTGAACGGTAACACTCTTGCTGACAGAACCGATGTCTGCAGAAGCTGAAGTTGTCTTTGCCGAAATTGAAGAGGTTGTTGTACTTACCTTACTCTTACCTGTTGTTTCGTCAAACTGGTTGACAGCGTCAAGTCCGATAACTTCTTTCATCAGATAAGAAATAGCACTGTTTGTACCTGCTTTCTTAGCGGTGAATGTTACTCTGACAAGATTTTTGGAAGTTGTGTAGTCAAATGTCTTTGTAGGACTTCCTACACCTACTGTAGAAATCTTTCCTGCTGTATCTGTGTTGGCAACGGTTGTGCCACCTGAGAAGTTCGGGAAAGTAACACTCTTTACGGTAAGTAAAGTACTGTCATAATTGATATCTGTCTTAAAGCCGTAGAGTTCAGTAGCTGTTTTCAGATTGACATTTACAGTAACTGTATCACCAGCGGCAAAAGTAGCTGTTGTAGAACCTGTGGTAACTACGGCTGCTTTGGTAACGCTTGCTGTCATGGACATGGTAACGGCACTGTTGACTTTACCACCTGTTGCCAAATCTTTACAGTTGGGGTCAAGGAGTTCGTCCATGGTGTAAGTCAGTTTGAATGTACCTGCTTTTTTCGCTTTGAGTTTTACGGTCTGCAAAATCTTTCCCGAAGAAACATCATAGCTTGTTTCAGCAACTACGGCTGTCTTGACAACACCTGCTGTACTCTTGTTGACTACTTCACTGCCACTGCTTGAACCCGGTGTATTGACACCGTCTGTACTGTAGGAAGTGTCCAGAGAGAATGCCGATGACGGATATTCCGTTGTCATTCTGTAAGCACTGATTTTAGTTGAAGATGTTGCTTTTACATTGAAAGTAACGACATCGCCTGCTTCAACCGTAACGGATTTTGTACCTGTTACCGTTGTGGACGGTGAAGAAGTAGCTGTTGTCGCTGATGTCGGCGTAGAAGTCGGTTTTGAGGTGGGTTTTGAAGTCGGGATAACCACACCGCCATCGTTACCGATTCTTGCCAGTGTTGCGGTAATAACGTCAGTATCTTCTTTTTCCAGTGATGTACTGGGGTCTGCGGAGTAGTCGCCTTTTGCATTATCTACCATTGAGAGGTCATAAGGGATACAGTCAAGTGCAGATTCGCCACGGGTAGCCACCAGCATTGCCCCTATACCGTTGCTGGCAATATGGCTGCTGGTAATGCCGAGCGTACTCAACGGAATTTTGATTTCATAGAATGAGTCATATTTTGTGTCGTGATTCTTGGTTTTGAAGTCAACCCAGTCTGCACCGTTATCACAGACATCGGCAGGATCTTCCGAACCGTCCAGACCGATAATTTCACTGCAGATATTGGTGGTTGCCATCTTGTATTCGATACCGCCTTCAGCAAAGCCTACACAACCATCTTCATAGTCTGTGTTGCCCTGTGCGTCAACCGCTTTGAACATAGAGGGCTTACCAAGTCCGGGTTTACCGCTCATATACAACAGTCTGTCAACATGGGTATCAAATGTCAGTCCCATCTTCTGTCCCCAGATTGCTGTGCCTGATGTGTTCTTGTTGGACATTGATGTACTTCCTTCGTCCACACTCAATGCCAGAATCAACGGTACGTCAAGTACACGTCCGCCGTCACTGAGGGGACCGTCACCGGGATTTGCCCATGTGTCTGTGGTATTGACCATCTGCCAACCGACATACAGATTTTCATCGTCCCATGCACCGAACAGTGCATAAGTATCCAGTACACAGTTTTCATGTCCGCCTTTCCAGTGGTTGGCAACGTCCCATGCAGCTCCCTTTGCTATCAGCATGTCTTCTGACCAGTCGCTTGCATCACCGTCAATTGTAATGGTCTTTTTTACACCTTTTTTTCCGTCGGGATTCGTCTTATAATGACTTGCCAATGTACCTGCCTCTGATGTTTCTGTATTGGTATCTGCTGCTGACACCGCCACAGGCAAGGCACACATTGAAGCAATCATCGTCGACGCCAACAGAATGCTCAATACTTTTCGTGGTCTTGTAACCATTTGAATTCCTCCTTTTTTCTTCGCCAATGTAAGTATATTCTAAGCAATATCTATTATAAATAATTCCGAAAAAAAATACAATGCTTTTCGTTCAGATAAAAGCAAAATCGTTTATTATACCAAAAAGCATTGGTAAATTTTATACATGATAACCTTATTTTTTTTCGGACAACCCGCTCTTTTGCGATTACTGCACACCGAAAAAGTCTGTTATAACCATGTATCCGGGGGATTTTTCTTCCCGAATACGACATCATGGTATTTTTCTTTTTGTTATTGAGTGACAATGACAAATTTTTTTGTCAAAAGGTTTGTATTTTCATTATCTTATGCTATAATGGAGATGTGTACTAAAAAAAACGGAGGTGTTTGCCAAGATGGAACTTCCTATTATAGGAAAACTCACCAAAAGCAAAAAAAAGACATTGAATGTCATTATTGTCGGTTGCGGAAAAGTCGGAACAACCCTCATCAAAAGACTTGCCGATGAAGGACACAACGTCACCTTTATTGACACAAATTCCACAGTTGTCGAAAAGCTTTCCAATACCTTTGATGTTATGGGAATTGCCGGAAACGGGGCTACCTATACAGTACAGATGGAGGCAGGCATTGAAAAAGCAGATTTGTTCATTGCTGTAACGGAATCTGATGAACTGAATCTGTTGTGCTGTACGGTTGCCAAGAAAGTCGGTAACTGTTCAGCGATAGCCAGGGTCAGAAATCCCGTATACAGCGATGAACAGACATATTTAAGGGAAAAACTCGGTCTTTCCATGATTATCAACCCCGAACTGGAATCAGCCAAAGAAATTTCCCGAATTCTTCGTCTGCCTGCTGCACTGAGTACAGGTTCTTTTGCCAAAGGACAGGCGGAAATGATACGTTTCAAAATTCCCGAAAACAATGTCCTTGACGGCAAATTTCTCTTTGAACTTCAGAAAGAATATGATTTCAAATTTCTGATATGTGCCGTAGAACGAGGAAACAAAGTCACCATTCCCAACGGTGACCAGCGTATACAGGCAGGCGATACCATCACGATTGTGGCAACAGCCAAGAATGCCTACACTTTCTTCAAAAAAACAGGGCTTGTCAAGAAAAAAGTAACCAATGCCATGCTCATCGGCGGAGGAAGAACTTCCTACTATCTGTGCAAGCAACTTCAGGATATGGGTATTTCGGTAAAAATCATCGAAATCAATCCCGAAAGATGTGACGAGCTTTCGGAACTGCTTAATGACAGCACTCTTATTATCAACGGTGACGGTACAGACGAAAATTTATTGTATCGTGAAGGAATTGAAACAGTTGATGCTTTCGTTCCCATAACGGGAATTGATGAGGAAAACATTCTGCTGACACTGTATGCCAAAAAGGTGACACAGGCAAAAGTCGTTACCAAAGTCAACCGAATCAACTTTAAAAGCGTCATCAACAGTCTGGAACTCGGCAGTGTATTCCACCCCAGACTGCTGACTGCGGAAATTATTCTGACTTATGCCAGAGGTATGAAAAACTCCATTGACAGCGGAAATATTGAAACACTCTACCACTGGTTTGACGACAGAGTTGAAGCTATTGAATTCCGTGTCATGACAAATTCAGAAGTCACCGACAGGAAACTGTGTGACCTTAAACTCAAAAAAGACCTGCTTGTTGCCTGTATCAGCCGCAGCGGAAAAGTCATTATTCCCCGAGGTCAGGACTGTATCCAGAAAGGCGACCGTGTCATTATTGTCACTACCCATACAGGATTTGAAAATATCACCGACATTCTCGCCTGAGTCCACCACAGCATGAAACAGTTAAGAAGGATTTAGTATGAATTACAGAAGCATTACATTTATTTTAGGGTGTATTCTCATTATGGAGGGAATATTCCTTACCTTACCTATATTGGTTGCCTTGGCATACGGGGAAAGTCAGATTTTTTCGTTTATTATTTCGCTGATTATCTGCCTGGCTCTGGGAATTTTACTGGTACTGTTCAAACCGCAGAAACTGGTATTCAATGTCAAGGAAGGATTTACTACCGTTGCTCTGGGCTGGATTGTCCTGAGTTTCTTCGGCAGTTTTCCGTTTTATTTCAGTAAGGATATCCCCCTCTTTACGGACGCTTTTTTTGAAACGGTTTCAGGATTTTCCACCACAGGTGCAAGTATACTTTCCGATGTGGAAAGTATGTCGGAAAGCTGTATGTTCTGGCGATGTTTCACCCACTGGATAGGCGGAATGGGGGTACTTGTCTTTCTGCTGGCAATTATTCCCATGGTATCCAAAGGACAAAGTCACGGCGGACATATGCACCTTATGAGGGCAGAAAGTCCGGGGCCCAGTGTGGGTAAACTTGTTCCCAAAGTCAAGACAACCGCATTGATATTATACATCATTTATTTTATTCTTACATTGTTGGAATTCATTGCCCTCGTCATCTGCCGAATGCCTGTGTTTGAGGCATTGCTTACGGCAATCGCCAACGCCGGAACGGGTGGACTGGGGATTAAAAATAACAGTATTGCCGGTTATTCCCCTGCAATACAGTGGGTAATTACCGTATTCATGATTGCTTTCGGCATCAATTTCAACGTATTTTTCTTTTTGCTGACAAGAAAATTCAAATCTATTCTGAAAATGTCAGAAGTAAAATGTTACTTTATCATGTTGATTGTTTCTGTTGCATTCATTACCTGGAACGCCTATGATTATATGCTGAGCTTTGAGAACAATGTCAGAAATGCTTCGTTCCAGGTAGCGTCCATGATAAGCACCACAGGATTTTCAACAGTGGATTTCAACCAGTGGCCGTCTGCATCAAAATGTGTACTGATAGCACTGATGTTCACAGGTGCCTGTGCCGGAAGTACCAGCGGCGGTATCAAGATTTCACGATTTATCATTATGTTCAAGAATATCAAAGCTCAGTTGTTGTGCTTTCTCCATCCCGGAACAGTATACAAATCCCGTATGGACGAAAAAACAATCGATGAAAATGTGTCAAGAGCCGTCAACATTTTCTTCACCACTTATGCGATGATTTTTGCCGTTTCCGTATTTATCCTCTCGTTTGACAACTACGATTTTGAAACCAATTTTTCGGCAGTACTGGCTTCGCTTTCCAATATAGGACCCGGATTTTCCAAAGTAGGTCCCGCAGAAAATTTTGCCTTTTTCTCTCCCCTGTCAAAGTATGTCCTTATGTTCGACATGATTGCCGGCAGACTGGAATTATATCCGTTGCTGTTACTGTTCTATTACAGAATGTGGAGAAGAAATATTGTCCGCAACAAAAAAATCTGA